>USFX01000005.1 GCA_900553965.1 uncultured Prevotella sp. | reverse complement strand
AATGGTGGACAGGTTCTGCCGCAAGGCGGAGGAAGCCGGCGCGCCGATAACATTCGCAGAGGACCATCCGGAAGTGACTGCGGCCACACCGTCAGAGGATGGAGGCATGACTTATGAGACTGAACATTGGGGCCGCATATACGGTGAGCTCGGAGGACTGTATCAAATCCGCAACGCAAATACAATACTCCATGCCGTAAACCAGCTAACCCGTACGGACATTCTCGGAAGATACCGTGACGACGCCGAAGGACTGGCCCGAATACTCCGCAAGGCTTTCGCCTGCGTCACTGAGACGACCGGCCTTATGGGCAGATGGCAGAAAATACAGGACCGGCCGACCGTCGTATGTGATGCCGGACATAACACCGGAGGCTGGAAATATATCAGCCGGCAGCTGGAAGAAATGCCTTGCCGGCAGCTGCACATCGTTTTCGGCATGGTTGACGACAAGGACATCAGCAGTGTTCTGGCCATGATGCCGGCCAAAGCACGCTATTATTTCACCAAGGCCGACAGCAAACGGGCCTTGTCCGAAGATACCGTGAAACAGCTCGCGGCGTCCCACGAACTGACGGGAGAGAGCTTTCCTGACGTCAAAGCGGCATATCAGGCGGCAATGAAGAACGCCAAGGAAGAAGATGTCATATTCGTGGGAGGCAGCTGTTACATCATCGCGGACTTCCTGAAAAGCCGCATTTAGGTGTTTTTAACACAGACCGCGGCATTTTTTTCACATTTCGTTCGTTCTTTTCGTTTTTTTTAGGTTACTTTGCAACAACGTAATCAATAACTAAAAACAACGGATTTATGACGAACACAACGGAAAACGCTAATCTGTGTGGGCTGAACCGGAAAGACTTTCAGACCACCATTAACGGTAAGAAGACCGATCTCTACATATTGAGAAACAGAAAGGGATATGAAGTGGCAATAACCAACTATGGCGGCGCTATAGTTGCAATAATGGTGCCGGACAAGAACGGCAACGTAGCCAACGTAATTCAGGGTCATGACAACATACAGGATGTCATCAACAGCCCCGAGCCTTTCCTGTCGACACTTATCGGACGCTACGGCAACAGAATCTGCCGCGGCCAGTTCACGCTCAACAAGAAAGACTATCAGCTGGCCATCAACAATGGGCCGAACGCCCTTCACGGCGGCCCGACGGGCTATCACGCCCGCGTTTGGGACGCACGCCAGATGGGACCGCGCTCACTTGCGCTCAACTATATATCCGCATACGGTGAGGAAGGATTTACCGGAGAGCTCCGCGTAACGGTTGAATTTACGTTCACAGATGCCAACGAGCTTGTTATCGAATACCTCGCCACAACCAACAAGAAAACCATCCTCAACCTTACACATCACGGTTTCTTCAGTCTTGCCGGCATCGCAAACCCGACACCGACTATTGATAATCTCGTTTGCGAAATCAATGCCGACTATTATCTTCCTATCGACGAGACCTCCATTCCGACCGGAGAAATCCGTTCTGTCAAGGGTACGCCGTTCGACTTCCTTACTCCGAAAGAAGTGGGACGCGACATTGATGCCGACGACGAGCAGATAAAGAACGGGGCTGGATATGACCACTGCTTCGTGCTCAACAAGAAAGAAGAAGGCGAGCTGAGCTATGCCGCAAAGATAACGGAGCCCGTCAGCGGCCGCACAATGGAAGTCTACACAACAGAACCGGGTGTACAGGTCTACACGGACAACTGGGCCGACGGCTATGCAGGACAGCATGGAGCGACATTCCCACGCCGTTCAGCAATCTGCTTCGAGTGCCAGCACTTCCCCGATACGCCCAATCACCCCTACTTCCCGTCAGTCGTACTCGAACCGGGACAGCAGTATAAACAAAAAACAATCTATAAGTTCGGAACAGAATAACATCAGCCATACATTCCTATGGCCTCCTGTCTCTATGACAGGAGGCCATAGATGATTGTGCCATACAATAACAATGATTGTATCAGATTGCATCAGGCAACAACAATGGCAGTGTCATACGGCAAAGACTTTTTTCAATCAACTATTAATTATAGAATAATAACGTAACAGTAAAATGTCAGATTCACAAAACAGAAAAGGCAGCAATATGGTTGCCATTATCACGATGTGCTTCATCTTCGCGATGATTTCATTTGTAACAAACATGGGAGCTCCATTCGGCAATATCTGGGGATATACATACGAATGGGCAGGAATGATGGGAAACATGATGAACTTCGCGGCGTACCTGTTCATGGGTATCCCCGCCGGTAACATGCTCGTAAAGTACGGCTACAAGAAGACCGCTCTTATCGCCCTCGCAGTAGGTGTCATCGGTCTTGCCATCCAATACATGTCAAGCATCTTTGGCGCCGACATCAAGGCATTCACGTATGAAGGTCAGGTTGTAGCCCTCAATCTTGTGATATATCTGCTCGGTGCGTTCATCTGCGGTTTCTGCGTATGTATGCTCAACACCGTTGTAAACCCAATGCTCAACATCCTCGGCGGAGGCGGCAACCGCGGCAACCAGTTCATCCAGATTGGCGGTACGCTCAACTCACTCACAGGAACCCTCACCCCGCTGCTCACCGGTATGCTCATCGGAACAGTGACAGCCAACACCAGCATGAGCGATGTCTCTCCGCTCCTCTTCGTGGGTATGGCCGTATTCACAATCTCTTTCTTCATCATCGCCAAGGTACACATCCCCGAGCCACAGGCTGAAATTGAAGAGAAAGTCAGCATCACAAGCCCGCTGAAGTTCCGCCACTGCGTACTCGGCGTCATCGCAATCTTCTTCTACGTAGGCGTGGAGATCGGTATTCCCGCCGAGCTCAACTTCTACATATCCGGCATGGACTTTGAAGGCGCAGCTGCCGTCGGCGGTTCTTTTGCAGCTGTATATTGGCTGCTCATGATGTGCGGACGTTTCATCAGCAGCTTCATCAGCGGCAAAGTATCGACAAAAGTTCAGATGACAGCCGTTTCGTCCATCGCCATCACCCTTCTTCTCATTGCCATATTGCTGCCCGAGACAAGCACAATGAAAGTTCCGTTCATCAGCATCGACTGCACTATCCCGACAAAATGCGTCTTCATCGCTATCTGCGGACTGTGCACCTCAATCATGTGGGGTGGAATCTTCAACCTTGCCGTCGAGGGACTGGGCAAATATACAGCTCCGGCATCCGGTCTTTTCATGACTATGGTTGTCGGTGGCGGTATCATGCCCCTCATACAGCACGCCATTGCAAAATCGTCTGCAGGTGCCATTGCCAGCTATTGGCTCGTAATAGCAATGATTGCATACATCCTGTTCTACAGCCTCATCGGCTCAAAGAACGTAAATAAGGATATTCCCGTTGACTAAAAACCAGTTTACTAACCCAAATAAAAAATTAAAGACTATGGATATAGAATTTGTAAGAAGCCGCTTCATCAAGCACTTTGATGGCAAGGAAGGCAATATCTACGCCTCTCCCGGACGTATTAATCTGATTGGTGAGCACACTGACTATAACGGTGGATTCGTTTTCCCCGGAGCCGTTGACAAAGGCATCATGGCAGAAATGCGCCCCAACGGTACAGAAAGCATGATTCGTGCATACTCCATCGACCTGAAAGACCGCGTTGACTTCGACCTCAACGATCCCGCAGGTCCCAAGGCAAGCTGGGCCCGCTACATCTACGGCATCAGCCTTGAGATGAAGAAGCTGGGCGTACCCGTAAAGGGATATAACATAGCTTTCGCTGGTGATGTGCCCCTCGGCGCCGGAATGTCTTCTTCCGCAGCCATGGAGAGCTGCTTCGCCTGTGGTCTGAATGATCTCTTCGGCGAGAACAAGGTAAGCAAGTGGGACATGGTTCTGGCCGGACAGGCAACAGAGCACAACTACTGCGGCGTGAACTGCGGTATCATGGACCAGTTCGCCAGCGTTTTCGGTAAGGCCGGATGCCTGATGCGCCTCGACTGCCGTAGCCGCGAGTTCGAATACTTCCCCTTCAATCCCGTAGGCTACAAGCTCGTCCTGCTCGACTCTGTCGTTAAGCATGAGCTGGCCGGTTCGCCCTACAACGACCGCCGCAACAGCTGCGAGAACGTCGTTAAGCACATCGCCGCCAAGCATCCGGAAGGCAAGTTTGAGACCCTGCGCGACTGCACATGGGAGCAGCTTGAGGAGGTTAAGGCTGAAGTTGGCGATGAAGACTATATGCGCGCCAAGTTCGTGCTGGGTGAGAAAGACCGCGTACTCGCTGTCTGCGAAGCTCTCAACGCCGGCGACTACGAGACTGTTGGTCAGAAGATGTACGAGACCCACTACGGACTGTCAAAGGAGTATGAAGTTTCCTGCGAAGAGCTCGACTTCCTCAACGACATCGCCAAGGAGAACGGCGTAACAGGTAGCCGCATCATGGGCGGCGGATTCGGCGGTTGCACCATCAACCTCGTAAAGGAAGAACTCTACGACAAGTTCATCGCCGACGCCAAGGCCAAGTTCAACGCCAAGTACGGCCACGAGCCCAAAGTCTATGACGTTGTCATCGGCGACGGCTCACGCAAGATCTGCTAAGAAACGATTATATTCATAATAACCAAAAAGAAGGAAGCGACGATTCGCTTCCTTCTTTTTTATATAACCACATCAAACCGTTTGCGGAACTTTCCGGGCAAACTTCTTACGGGCCAATGTCTGTAAGTCCTCGATTGTGTCACACTCATCGACAATCTCTACGCCAAGCATCGTCTCTATCACATCCTCCATCGTGACGATGCCCCGCATACAGCCATATTCATCAGTGATTACAGAAATATGCTCCTTCTTTTCCAGCATAGTCTGCCAGATATCCGAAACTTTCATCGTCTCCGGGAAAAACAATATCGGACGGATAAGTTTATCTACCGTCATTGCAAACTTGTCTTGCGTAAGCATTTCAAGAACATTCGCACGACGCACATATCCAACGATAAACTCCCGTTGGTTTTCGTAGACAGGTATGCGCGAGAACGCCGCCAACGACTCATTGCCATAAAACTCCTCCATTGTCGTCGACTTTGAGACGGACGCCACGACAACAAATGGAGTCATTATCTCTTTAGCACTGATATTGCAAAGTTTCAGGAAATTCTGGATAGTCTTATTTTCTGACGTCTCGATTACACCGGCATCAGTACCGACATTTACCATTGCTGCGACCTCCTCCCGACTGACAGGCAATGGCTGCTTCTTAGGCGATATGAATCGTGTCAGCTGTTCCGACATCCAAACCAACGGAAATGTCATTACAATCATCACACGTATTATTTTTGCCGAAGGCATGGCAAGGTTACGCCAGAAAGAAGCACCTATTGTTTTAGGAATGATTTCCGAAATGACAAGGATAAGCAGCGTCAGAATGACGGATATGATACCGAAGTAAGCCTCACCAAAGACTTTGACCGACTCCGACCCCACACCGGCTGCGCCAATGGTATGGGCTATCGTGTTGAGCGTAAGAATAGATGCGACCGGACGGTCAACGTTGGTTTTATACTTCATCAAAAGCGAGGCGGTCTTAACACCTTGCGCCTCCTTCATCGAGATGAAGGATACTGGGGTTGAAAGCAGAACTGCTTCAAGAACGGAACACAGAAACGAAACAGCAAGTGCTCCGAATAGATATAAGAATATAAGTGTCATTTGTTTATGTATAAGTTGAAACTGCCGAAAGGTCAATACACTTCCGGTGATAATAAGATACGGTTACAACTCATACGGCCTATTCACGGAACACACAATGAAGAATTCTCGCAGGTGGCATTTTGCCCGCCGGACCTGCACAATCCCCGATTACATAACGGAACATACCGAAAGACGGCCGGCACTGTCCCGCCTCACCATGTTCATCCGATATTGATTCCGCCACGCAACAACACAATTCACAACATACCATTTCCGTCTCCAATTCATATTCAGATTCTACCTGAACAGGAATAAGAAACAAAGCTACCCAAAGGCATAATATGAATGATATTACTCGTGTCACTCATGCAAAGTTAAATATAATACCTGAATTTCCAAATGCAATGAAGCAAATTTTAACCCAATGCGACCGGACGTAATATTTATTAATATTTCTACGTCCATATTATGCTAACCCAATTCTCAGGCACTTGCAACCGGAAGTTTTCGAATGACCTGTTTACTATAATTCTGTTGACTAACTTATATTATATATAAGGTGTAAATCCGCCAATGTTCAGCTGCCGGAACTACAGTCACCCAACATGAAAACTGAAAAATCAATAAGTTTGAAGCTTTTTTCCCTCTTATTCTCCTTTTCCTAAACGGCGATTGTCTACTGCCGCGAACTCCATAGAGGCTCACTTTGCCAGTTGCCAGAAGGAAAGCCCAATGCTCCGAGGTCAACTTCAGGATATTCGGAAAAAAGTGACAGCATTTTGGCAAGCATGTCATTATCAGGAGAAATGATATCGAGGAAATATTTGATGATGCACATGTCGAAATAAATTCTAAGTGTATCTGTTGAAAGAGTTATCCACGGACGGGACATGACATTCGGCATCATGGGACGCAATGTATTTTGTTTATTCCAAACACGGGCATGATGACAACAGAGATTTCTTGTCAGAGTAACTATAGTCATCCACGATTCAAACGGAGCGACCTGCAAAGAAAAGGATTGAGATATACGCTTCTTTATTTTCTTGTTCCGTATATTGGAATAGATATTTGTCATCACTCCCAGTGGAAGTATTTCCGACAGCATCCACGCCGGCGGGTATGTGTCAGAATAGGCTTCTTTGAAATGAGTGATAAATTCTTCTTTGGAATGATTCAGCTCATCCTCAATAAGGCGAATGGTCTTGCTGTATCTGACGGGATTGGAAAAATTATCCGGGTTAGTCATCCAAAACGGGTCATTGGTAATCTCACAGCCATATTTGACAATGGCACTACGGACAGCAATCTCTATATTCTCTATCTCATTGAAAAGAAACAGACGTAACTTCTTGTCGAAACAATAAAGCATCATCACTTTGTCAAATGTCGCTCCTGTTTTGTAGAGATGCAGGTCTTTCGGCATTTTGAGAAGAGGATACATATATGCCGACAGACGGTAATAGCCGATATGCGTCAGATAATGCAATGCTTTGCTTTCATCAGTTATTGACAATCCCCTTGATTGGAGCAAAGATATCAGCCCCTGCTCTTCAGTATATCTTTTGCTAAATTGTGTTCTTATGGCCATGTACTATTATATATAAAAAAACGACCCGCACATTTGAGCATCGTTGAGAGGCTTGGCGGGTTCTGGTGGTGCAAATATACGACATTGATTTTGATTGAACAAGCATTTTAAGAAGTAAATATATGCTTTTGCATAATTTTAACTTACAGAAATCATTTGGTTTCCAAATTCATCAAAAGACAAGCAACACTGCACCTCATACGGATTAGCCTACGGACAGACCTGGCCCAATGCCGCCAGACATACTCCAATTAGAATAAGGTGTAGATTATATATATGTACAATTCAAAAAATAGGCAGGATTAACTTTTATTATACATAATCTGATTTTTAGTTCTACCAACAGATTAACTATTGCTTATCAAGAAGAACTTCACAATGGTTGAACACGAACAAAAGACAGAGTCATTTTTGAAAAATATAGTGAGATTGCTGTATGATTGTGAATAATTCGCTTCAATATAAAGACAAAAGCCACATAAATACATGATGCTATTGTACTATGGAAAATGAACATATATCTGTATTTATGCGGCTTCAATGTTTGCATGCAAATTATTCTATTCACTCAATCCGTCTCCCTATATACGTTAATTCAACGTATTCAGAACAAAACAAACCGCGGGCCAATGCACGTTATACATTGACACGCGGCTTACTTTGAAAATTTCTAATATTGCCGGTTCCGACTTCCTCCACCAAAGATATAGCTAACAGTCGTAACTATACTAAAAATCCAATACCATATATTATAACCGGTTGTATATAACTCTGCTTTATAAGAAGTATCCCAAACCAAGAACCTGATAAAGTTAGGAACAAAGAATATCCCATGCCATATACCAGAATACCAAGTATATTCTTTATCTACATTAATATCACACAACAACCACCCCATCAATCCGGATACGAGGACGGTTACCAAAAGTCGTGAACCGAAAATGAGCGTCAGAATACCCAAAACGATAATAACACATATACTCATAATTCTCTTATTTTTAATTAAAGATTATCTCCTTATATTCATTTCAGAATCATAATACTCTTCCGCGTCCTCCAACCAGTCTCTGCATGACTCACAAAAAGAATATTCATGTTCCTTAATCTCATACCCCATCATCCTACAGGTATAGTTAATCGGCTCGTCATGTACATTCTCAATATGATAAATCCCAGCGTTTTCATCCACCAAAAATGTTTCACATTCAAAAGCATAAGATGTCCTATACTCATTACTAAAATATACGGCGGCAATAGCAAGCACAACCAATGTAGCACCCCATAACTTCGTAGCATTATACTTAAAAGGCATCTTATCCGGAAGCTTATATCTTCCATTCCACGTTTCTTCCATTTCCACTTCTACACCATAATCGAGAAGTAGCACCACGCCTATGATGTATGCGATAAATATCAATGAAGTACCGGTGAGGATATTAAGAATACGAGAAAGAAACCACCAATGAAAGAAGTAAGTCAATGCCAACACAACTATCAAGACCACTGTTGCTACTGGTATATACTGTCGTGCATATCCCCTATATTCCTCATAAGTGTTTTGTCCCAATATCTTCTTTATAAAAGAAAAAGTTTCTACTACAACCATAATTCACTATTCTGATTTTGTCAGACTCACGTTAATTATAATCAGCACGGCCACAATGACATCGACAACATTCCACATCATACGACCAAGTGCAATTTTAATAAATGGCTGAAACAACACAGCCAATGCTCCAAATGTAACAGCCCAATTCATCTTCTTTGTCTTATAATACTTATACGCCATAACACCGAATATGACCATCGCGATAAAACGCACCAACTCATAATAACCGTATGGCATCGGAGCAAGACAAAGAAACAACAGAACAGATAGGATAATTTTTAAATATTTCATACTGATTTCATTTAGTATCATTTATAATGCGGCGATGATACTTTAACTTCTCCGCTTTTATAATGGCGTAATCACTTTTTCCCTTTAAACCACAATTTACCAGCATAATACAAACATACTGGAAATGAGATGTATATTAAAAACTCCGAAATATCATACGTAGGATATCCTGTATAATAAACAAAATAATAACACTCAAAAGGTGAAAAACATTTCATCGCCCATTGTTCACATCCACAAAAATTATCTATACTTGGACGAAAATTACCACAAACGAATAACAATATAAAATGTAGCATCACCCATAACAGATATATAGCTTTCATTTTATTTAGATCAGTAATGATACTGATTAGTTTACTCTTCAGCTTAGATACAAAAACTTTCATATTTGCTTCTTTAATTAAATAATTACACATACAAATTTAGTTCTAAAATATTTTTTCTTACAACAATTCTATTTTACAAGCCTTGCAAAATATAATTTTTATTCATTCATCAGTCTTTATCCATAGGCAATTATATTTCTTTTTGCGACAATTAATGCAAAAAGAAAGGTGTGACGCTATCATGCTGCTGCCCAAGGTATCGCCAAACACCTACACTCATACAACAATGAAGCCCACACCATAACGGCGAGAGCATTCACTTATTACTGCTGATGAGTGTTCATTGTAAATTGGCGATTTCAGGGAACACATCATGTAAAAGCAAACACTTTCTTTTTTTATGTCACCTCTAAACTTTTTATCTCATATATTCTTTACTTTTTGTTAATCACTAAGCCATGCTTTTTACGCTTGCAAGGCTTGTATTTTCTGCAAAAATACAACTTTTCTATAAAAGAAGCTCTTAGATGCGCCAATTTATTTTTGTTTTAACGCAATTTCCTCACTCCCCACCTCACTATATACCTATATATAAATAATGTGTAGCTCACGGACTTGGAAACGAATGGTAACCGTAGGCACGTGAAGAAATGAATATTGAAACCATCGAAAAGACCATTGTCCGCCCTCATGTCCTCCTTTTTCTTAATTTAACCCCCACGAGAATGGGGACTTTCTGAAAAAAGACGGGCGCGGGCGCAAATATCGCAAGCATGCGGACATTAAAAATCGGGGAATTTTAGAGGAAAATATTTACGTTTTTTCTAACACGCTTATTATTAACCACTTATAAACGCCGTCTATTTCGAGACAGGACAGAAAGACGGCTGAAGGCCAGCCGTAAGGGCCTTACGGGGGTGCGGGGGGGGCCTTACGGCATTGCAACGGGGCCGCCGTTGCAATGCAATAGCGGCCCCGCTGTGGTGTCGGGAGGCCCTTACGGCAAGAAAGCGGGGCGTTTTTCGGGCAAAAACGGGTAGTGAAAAAACGGAGAAATCTCTGTTCTGTAAAAGCCGGGAGGGCCTTACGGCACCACAATGGCCGATTTTCGGTGCAGAAAACGTTGTGGAACGGGACGGAAAAAGCTGCAAAACGGGCCGAAAAGGCTACAAAAAGGCCATGGAGCGAGCTAAAACGGAAAAATTTCCGGAGGCGATTTTGTAAACAAAAGACATCATGCTTAAATACAAAAGACATCGTGCTTAAATAAAGACTTTGCGTCTTCGCGCCTTTACGTTTGAACCGCACCGACAGCAAAAAACATGCGGACGGACGATGGGCGGGACGTTGATACATTGCTGCTAAAACAGTGAAAAAGTGGCGGAAATACGTTAACGAACGCTAAAAGACGTCTTATTAGTGTAAAAACGACACTTTTTGATAAAAAAAACAGTTTTTTTCATTGCAATACCAAATATTAATATTAATTTAGCACCGAATTAAGATAATCTTTAAAAAGTTATTAAAACTACTGATAATGAAAAACCTGAAAACATCCTTCATGGGATTCAGCATTGCCATAGCCATGCTATCGGCTTGCACGTCCGGTCAGCAAACACCGGAAACAACAGTCTCGGGACTCAATCCCGCTCAGTTTGACTCCGTCATCAACGGCAAGAAGACAGCCCTCTACACGCTCAAGAACGCCAACGGAATGGAGGTGTGCATCACCAACTTCGGCGGCCGCGTCGTCTCGCTCGTCGTTCCCGACAAGGACGGCAACCCGACAGATGTCGTTCTCGGCTACGACAATGTGGCCCAGTATGCCGACGCCGAAAACTCGCCGAGCGACTACGGTTCGTCGGTCGGACGCTATGCCAACCGCATCAATCAGGGAAAGATTACCGTCGACGGACAGGAGTATCAGCTGCCGCAGAACAATTTCGGCCACTGTCTCCACGGCGGACCGACCGGCTGGATGTATCAGGTCTATGACGCCGAGCAGCCCAACGACTCCACGCTTCGGCTGACCATCGTCTCCCCCGACGGCGACAACGGCTTCCCCGGCACCGTCACAGCCACAACGACATACACCGTCCTCAGCGACAACACGCTCGACATCACCTTTGAGGCCACGACCGACAAGGAGACTGTCATCAACATGACCAACCACTCCTACTTCAACCTCAATGGTGACCCGGCCAACGAGGGCATGGACATGGTGCTCTACATCAACGCCGACAACTACACCCCGGCCGACTCAACATATATGACCACCGGAGAGATTGCTCCCGTCGAGGGCACACCGATGGACTTCCGTAAGGCCCATGCCATCAGCGAGACCATCTGCGACACAACTTTCCAGCAAATCAAGAACGCAACCGGCTACGATCACAACTGGTGTCTGAACACATATAAGGACGGCAAGGGTGACGACACCGAGGTCTGCGCCTCGCTCTACTCGCCGAAGACGGGCATCATGCTCGAAATGTTCACCAACGAACCGGGCGTGCAGGTCTACACCGGCAACTTCCAGGGCACGGGAATCACCTGCAAGAAGGGCATCAAATATCCCAAGCACGTATCCGTCTGCCTCGAAAGCCAGAAATATCCCGACTCTCCCAACAAGAAGGACTGGCCGTCGCCCTACCTCAAGCCGGGCGAGAAATACTACAGCCACGTGGCCTACAGATTTTCTACTAAATAACTTATTACTAACCCTATAAACCTAAGGTAAAACAAATCTATTATGGAATTATTAGACTGGCTTGTCATTGGAGTGTTCGCATTGGCACTCATCGGCATCGTTGTCTGGGTCGTGTCCCAGAAAAACAACAACTCGGCTGACTATTTCCTTGGAGGCAAGGACGCCACGTGGATAGCCATCGGTGCATCAATCTTCGCTTCAAACATCGGTTCGGAACACCTCATCGGTCTGGCCGGCGCAGGAGCCTCGTCCGGTATGGCGATGGCCCACTGGGAGATACAGGGATGGATGATTCTTATCCTCGGATGGGTTTTCGTCCCGTTCTATTCGCGTTCGATGGTCTACACGATGCCCGAGTTTCTGGAGCGTCGCTACAACCCGCAGTCACGCACCATCCTCTCCGTAATCTCGCTCATCAGCTACGTGCTCACCAAGGTTGCCGTGACGGTCTATGCCGGCGGTCTGGTCTTCCAGCAGGTGTTCGGCATCAAGGAGCTTTGGGGTATCGACTTCTT
Organism: uncultured Prevotella sp.; assembly: GCA_900553965.1. GTDB lineage: Bacteria > Bacteroidota > Bacteroidia > Bacteroidales > Bacteroidaceae > Prevotella. The sequence continues at coordinate 16,683 of USFX01000005.1, read as the reverse complement.
CTGGATTGCGGCCATCGGCCTCGTGCTCATCACGGCTCTCTACACCATCTTCGGCGGTATGAAATCCGTTCTCTACACGTCTGTGCTCCAGACCCCGATTCTGCTTCTCGGTTCACTCATCATCCTCGTGCTCGGACTCAAGGAGCTCGGCGGATGGGACGAGATGATGCGCATCTGCTCCATTCAGACTGTCAATGACTACGGCGACACAATGACTAACCTCATCCGCAGCAACAACGACCCCAACTTCCCGTGGCTCGGCGCGCTGGTAGGCTCGGCCATCATCGGTTTCTGGTACTGGTGTACGGACCAGTTCATCGTTCAGCGCGTCCTCTCAGGAAAGGATGAGAAGGAAGCCCGCCGCGGAACCATCTTCGGCGCATATCTGAAGCTGCTGCCCGTGTTCCTCTTCCTCATCCCGGGTATGATCGCCTTTGCCCTCCATCAGAAATATGTCGGTGCCGGCGGTGAGGGCTTCCTGCCCATGCTCAACGGCAATCCCAATGCCGACGCCGCCTTCCCCACCCTCGTGGCCAAACTGTTGCCCGCCGGTGTGAAGGGTCTCGTGGTGTGCGGAATTCTGGCTGCCCTGATGTCGTCGCTGGCCTCTCTGTTCAACTCTTCCGCCATGCTCTTCACCATCGACTTCTACAAGCGTTTCAAGCCTGAGACACCGGAGAAGAAGCTCGTGGCCATCGGACAGGCTGCAACCGTCGTAATCGTTATCCTCGGCATCCTTTGGATTCCCATCATGCGCAGCGTCGGCGACGTGCTCTACACCTACCTTCAGGACGTCCAGTCCGTGCTCGCTCCCGGTATCGCCGCAGCCTTCCTGCTCGGCATCTGCTGGAAGCGCACATCTGCCAAAGGCGGTATGTGGGGACTCATCGCCGGCATGGTGGTTGGTCTGACCCGCTTGGGAGCAAAGGTATATTACAGCAATGCGGGCGAAGTGGCCGACAGCACGTTCAAATATCTCTTCTACGATCTCAACTGGCTGTTCTTCTGCGGTTGGATGTTCCTCTTCTGCATCGTAGTTGTCATCGCCGTCAGCCTCATGACCGAGGCTCCGAGCGAGAGCAAGATACAGGGCCTCGTCTTCGGTACGTCCACTCCCGAGCAGCGTGCCGTAACACGCGCCAGCTGGAACAAGTGGGATGTGATTCACTCAGTCATCATCCTCGCCATCACAGCTGCGTTCTACATCTACTTCTGGTAAATGACAGGTCCCCGGCCCGTCCTCAACGGACGGCCGGGGACTATGCCATATACAGTTTCATCGCACATCAATATCCACAACATGAGCTATAATGATTCCCTGACAAAAGGTTCTCCCGCCGGAGAGCCGAAAGGGATGATATACTATAACGAGCACTCCAAGGTCCTCGTCTCCGTCGACTGCATCATCTTCGGCTTCGGTGAAGGCAAGCTGCGCGTGCTCATCGGTCGCCGCCGTCTCAACCCCGGACGCGGCCAGTGGTCTCTCTATGGAGGTTTCGTGCGCAACAACGAGAGCATCGACGACGCCGCCAACCGTGTCCTCTATGACTTGACCGGACTTCACAATCTGTACATGCGTCAGGTCGGGGCGTTCGGTAGCGTCGACCGTGACCCGGGCGAACGGGTCATCTCCATCGTCTACTACGCCCTTATCAACACCAGCGACTATGACGAGGAGCTGCGTCTGAAGCACGAAGTCAAATGGATTAACATCGACGAGCTGCCGCAGATGTATTCCGACCACAACGAGATGGTCGCCAAGGCACGCCGCATGATGCAGGAGAAAATCTCCCGCGAACCCATCAGTTTCCGTCTGTTGCCGGAGCTGTTCACGCTCACCCAGCTCCAGCGCCTCTACGAGGCTGTCTGCGGCGAGGAGGTGGACAAGCGCAACTTCCGCAAGCGCATCAAGGACATGGACTTCATCGAGAAGACCGAACAGATAGACAAGACCGGGTCGAAACGCGGCGCCTATCTCTACCGGTTCAACAAAAAAGCATATAACGAAGAACCCAATTTCAAACTATAAGACTATGTTGGAAGAACTGAAAGAAAAAGTATTCCGGGCAAACCTTGACCTCGTGAAGCACAATCTCGTGATATTCACATGGGGCAACGTCTCGGGAATAGACCGCGAGAAAGGTCTCGTGGTCATCAAACCGTCGGGCGTTAGCTACGACAACATGAAAGCGTCGGACATGGTCGTCGTCGACCTCAACACCGGCAAGGTCGTCGAAGGCGACCTCAACCCCTCGTCCGACACACCGACCCACCTCGTCCTCTACCGGGCTTTCCCCGAGCTGGGCGGAATCGTCCACACCCATTCCACCTACGCCACGGCATGGGCACAGGCCGGACGCGACATTCCTAACATCGGAACGACCCACGCCGACTATTTCCACGACGCCATTCCCTGCACGGACGACATGACCGAGGCGGAAGTGAAAGGCGAGTATGAGCTGGAGACGGGCAACGTCATCGTCAACCGCATCAAAGCCGGCGGCATCAATCCTGTCCACACGCCCGGCGTTCTCGTGAAGAACCACGGCCCGTTCTCGTGGGGAAAGGACGCTGACAACGCTGTCTACAACGCCGTCGTCATGGAACAGGTGGCCAAGATGGCTTTCGTCTCGTTCTCGGTCAATCCCGCAACGACGATGAACCCTCTGCTCGTCGAAAAGCATTTCAGCCGAAAGCACGGCCCGAACGCCTATTACGGACAGAAGAAGAAATGAGAAGGTAAGAGTTAAGAGTGATGAGTGAAGAGATATGATTACTCTGAAGTAAGAGGTCAGAGTGATGAGTGAAGAGGTATGATTACCTTTTCGTGCTGATATACCATTCTTCTTTCGATGTATTTCTGTTCACAGAATAGGGATATTGCTCTCTCCTCACCCTAACAAACAATATGATTTTTATAATAACTAATAACTAACAATAACCCAAGCCCGGACTTGTGGAGGCCAGCCGAGACGGTCCGGGGCTTATCAACAACTTACTATTATGATTAAAGCATTTGAGAATTACGAAGTATGGTTCGTGACCGGCGCACAGCTTCTCTATGGAGGCGACGCCGTAGTACAGGTAGACGGTCATTCAAAGGAAATGGTGGACGGACTGAACAACTCCGGACGCCTGCCCATAAAGGTGGTATATAAAGGAACGGCAAATAGCTCGAAGGAGGTTGCCGACATATTCGCACAGGCCAACAACGACAAGAAGTGCGTCGGCGTCATCACATGGATGCACACATTCTCACCCGCCAAGATGTGGATTCACGGCCTGCAGATACTCCACAAACCGCTGCTCCACCTCCACACACAGTTCAACGAGGAGATACCTTGGGACACGATGGACATGGACTTCATGAACCTCAACCAGAGCGCCCACGGCGACCGCGAGTTCGGCCACATCATCTCACGCATGCGCATACGCCGCAAGCTCGTTGTCGGCTACTGGAAAGACGAGAAGACGCAGGACCACATCGCCGTATGGTCACGTGTCTGCGCCGCTTGGGCTGACTCTCAGGACATGCTCATCCTGCGCTTCGGCGACCAGATGAACAACGTCGCCGTGACCGACGGCGACAAGGTGGCAGCCGAGCAGGTGATGGGTTATCACGTCGACTACTGCCCGTTCAGCGAGGTCATGACATATTTCAACGATGTCAAGGATGCTGACGTCGACGCTCTCGTAGCTGAGTATTTCAGCCTCTACGACCACGACGCCGAGCTGGAGGACAAGAAGACCGAGGCTTACAAGAAGGTATGGAACTCAGCAAAGGCTGAGCTGACGCTCCGCGCCGTGCTCAAGGCCAAGGGCGCAAAGGGCTTCACGACCAACTTCGACGACCTCGGCGACGTCAACGTAGAGCAGACCGGTCTCGGCTTCGACCAGATTCCGGGTCTCGCCTCTCAGCGTCTCATGGCCGAGGGCTATGGCTTCGGTGCCGAAGGCGACTGGAAGTCGGCTGCTCTCTATCGCACCGTCTGGGTAATGAATCAGGGTCTGCAGGGCGGATGCTCGTTCCTCGAAGACTACACGCTCAACTTCAACGGCGAGCAGAGCGCCATCCTCCAGTCTCACATGCTTGAGGTCTGCCCGCTCATCGCTACGGCACGTCCTCGTCTGGAGGTCCACTTCCTCGGCATCGGCGTGCGCAAGAGCCAGACCGCGCGTCTCGTCTTCACGTCGAAGGTGGGCAAGGGTGTTACTGCCACTGTCGTAGACATGGGCAACCGCTTCCGCCTCATCGTCAACGACGTAGACTGCATCGAACCGAAACCGCTGCCCAAGCTGCCCGTAGCTTCGGCTCTGTGGATTCCGCAGCCCAACTTCGAGGTGGGCGCAGGATGCTGGATCTATGCCGGCGGTACACACCACAGCTGCTTCTCCTACGACCTGACCGACGAATACTGGCAGGACTACGCCGAGATTGCCGGCATCGAGTGTCTCCTCATCAACAACGAGACCACGGTGGACAACTTCCGTCGCGAGCTCCGCGTGAACGAGGTTTACTATATGCTCAACAAGGCTCTCTGCTAAACAAGCGTTCTTTAACCATTCCGAACTAACATGAAGACGCAAAGCCACAAAGTCTTTTCTTTGCGTCTTTGCGTCTTCGCGTTGGTTCTCACCATATAATCCTTTCCAATCATGAACTCAAATGCAAAACAGACGATAGAGTCCGGTCGCGCCATCCTCGGCATCGAATTCGGCTCTACGAGAATAAAGGCCGTCCTCATCGACGGCGACAACAACCCTATCGCACAGGGCAGCCACGAATGGGAGAACCAACTCGTGGACGGTCTCTGGACATACAGCATCGAAGCCATCTGGTACGGACTGCAGGACTGCTACGCCGACCTGCGCGCCAATGTCAAGAAGCTCTACGACACGGAGATTGAAATCCTCGCCGGCATCGGCATCAGCGCGATGATGCACGGCTATATGGCGTTCAACGACAAGGACGAGATACTCGTTCCGTTCCGTACGTGGCGCAACACCAACACGGCACAGGCTGCGGCCGAACTGTCCAAGCTCTTCGTCTATAACATACCACTGCGCTGGAGCATATCACATCTCTATCAGGCCATATTATATAATGAGGAGCACGTGAAGGACATCCGCTTCCAGACAACTCTGGCCGGATATATCCACTGGCAGCTCACGGGCCAGAAGGTGCTCGGTATCGGCGACGCTTCGGGCATGCTCCCGATTGACCCCGAGACAAAGGACTATTCGGCCGAAATGGTTGACAAGTTCAACAAGCTCATAACCCCGAAAGGCTACAGCTGGACGCTGCTCGACATATTCCCCAAGGTGCTGCAGGCCGGCGAGAACGCCGGATTCCTCACTGAAGAGGGTGCAAAGCGGCTCGACATCTCCGGCCATCTGAAGCCCGGCATACCGATGTGTCCGCCCGAGGGCGATGCCGGAACGGGCATGGTGGCCACCAACGCCGTGCGCCAGCGCACAGGAAACGTGTCGGCAGGAACATCATCGTTCTCTATGATTGTCTTAGAGAAAGACCTCTCCCGTCCGTACGAAATGATTGACATGGTGACCACGCCCGACGGAAGCCCCGTGGCAATGGTCCACTGCAACAACTGCACCTCAGATCTCAACGCCTGGGTGGGCCTGTTCCGCGAATATCAGGAGCTGCTCGGCATACCGGTCGACATGAACGAGATATACGGCAAGCTCTACAACAACGCTCTCGCCGGCGACGCCGACTGCGGCGGACTCATCTCCTACAACTATATCTCGGGAGAGCCCGTGACGGGTCTGGCCGAAGGACGCCCGATGTTCGTGCGCTCGGCAAACGACAAGTTCAATCTGGCTAACTTCATGCGCGCCAATCTCTACGCCTCCGTTGCCGTGCTAAAAATCGGAAACGACATTCTCTTCAACGACGAGAAGATAAAGGTAGACCGCATCACCGGCCACGGCGGACTGTTCAAGACCAAGGGTGTGGGACAGAGCATACTGGCCGCCGCCATCAATTCGCCGATTTCCGTCATGGAAACAGCCGGCGAAGGCGGTGCATGGGGTATCGCCCTACTCGCCTCCTATCTTGTCAACAACAGCGACAAGCTCGCCTTGGCTGACTATCTTGACAAGGTTGTCTTTGCGGGCAATACCGGTGTTGAGATTGCCCCGAAGTCTGAGGACGTTGCCGGCTTCAACGCCTACATCGAGAACTACAAGGCATGTCTGCCCGTGGAAGAGACAGCCGTGGCCAACAAGAAATAGGCGAGGGCAGCCTCGCAGCATTGCTACACGGGCCGTGTAACACCGTTACATGAACCGTGTAACGCTCTTCAAAGAGTTATTCACGGGGAAAAATCCCCTTTATACGTATTATTAATAAAAGCAAATACCATTCTATGAAAAGAATACTAACCGCACTGACCATGACAGCGGCAATGGCCACATCGGTCATGGCAGACAACGCGACAGCCACGATACACGTCGGTCAAGGCCAGCAGAAAATCTATAAGGAAATCTACGGCCAGTTCGCCGAACATCTCGGTTCGTGCATCTACGGCGGCCTCTGGGTCGGCGAGAACTCTCAGATACCTAATATCAACGGCTACCGCAAGGATGTCTTCGACGCGCTGAAGGCGTTGCAGATTCCGGTGCTGCGCTGGCCGGGAGGATGTTTCGCCGACGAATACCACTGGATGGACGGAATCGGTCCTAAGGAGAACCGCCCGAAGATGCAGAACAACAACTGGGGCGGAACAATCGAGGACAACTCGTTCGGCACCCACGAATTTCTCAATCTCTGCGAGATGCTGGGCTGTGAGCCTTACATCAGCGGCAACGTCGGCAGCGGAACGGTTGAGGAGCTGGCCAAGTGGGTTGAATATATGACGAGCGACGGCGACACGCCGATGGCAAAGCTGCGCCGACAGAACGGACGCGAGAAGGCGTGGAAGATAAAGTTCCTCGGCGTGGGCAACGAGAGCTGGGGATGCGGCGGAAACATGCGGCCGGAATATTATGCCGACCTCTATCGACGTTACTCCGTCTACTGCCGCGAATATGACGGCACGAAGCTCTACAAGATTGCCAGCGGAGCGAGCGACTATGACTACAACTGGACCAAGGTGCTCATGAACAACGTCGGCCACCGCATGAACGGCGTTTCGCTCCACTACTACACCGTGACGGGATGGAGCGGCTCGAAGGGTTCAGCCATCAAGTTCAACGACGATGACTACTACTGGACGATGGGCAAGTGTCTGGAGATTGAAGACGTCATCAACAAGCATGCCGCAATCATGGACCAGAAAGACCCGAAGAAGCAGATAGGTCTGCTCGTCGACGAATGGGGAACATGGTGGGACGAGGAGCCGGGAACCATCGCCGGACACCTCTATCAGCAGAACTCCATGCGCGACGCCTTCGTGGCCGCCCTGTCGCTGAACGTGTTCCACCGCCACACCGACCGTGTGCGCATGGCCAACATCGCCCAGGTGGTCAACGTCCTCCAGTCTATGATTCTCACGGACCAGAAAGGCACGGGACACATGGTGCTCACACCGACATACCACGTGTTCGAGATGTACAAGGGCTTCCAGGAGGCTACATATCTGCCGATGGACTTCAAGTGCGACAGCATCACCGTGCGCGGAGACAAGCGCGCTAAAGAAGGACGCAAGATCGCCATGCTCAACACCTCTGCCGCAAAGCAGACCGACGGCTCCATCATCATCTCGCTGGCAAACATCAGTCTGGACAAGGCTCAGAAGATTGACATCAATCTTGACGGATTTACGGGAAAGACCGTGACTGGCCGCATCCTCACCTGCAAGAACATCACTGACTATAACGATTTTGAGAAACCGGAAACGGTAAAGCCCGCCGACTTCAAGAACGCTAAGCTGAAGAAGAACGTGCTGACGGCAGAGATACCGGCGAAGTCAATCGTCGTGCTGAACATCAAATAGCGTCTTTGCAGCGGGCAGATGATGCCGGACCGGAAACGCTGCGGCCGGAAGGTCTGTCATCATCTGCCACTTCAATATAAAAATATATTATAATACATATAAATATGAACGACAAGAATCTTATGAAAAAGGCGGCGGACAACATCCGTATCCTCGCCGCTTCAATGGTTGAAAAAGCTAATTCAGGCCACCCCGGTGGTGCTATGGGTGGAGCAGACTTCATCAACGTGCTCTTCTCTGAATTTCTGGTTTATGACCCCGAAAATCCCAACTGGGAAGGCCGCGACCGTTTCTTCCTCGACCCGGGTCACATGTCTCCCATGCTCTACTCTGCCCTCGCTCTGCAGGGCAAGTTCACACTTGACGAGCTGAAGGAGTTCCGTCAGTGGGGCTCTCCCACTCCGGGCCATCCCGAGCGCGACCTCGCACGCGGCATCGAGAACACCAGCGGTCCCCTCGGACAGGGTCACACGTTCGGTGCCGGTGCTGCCGTCGCAGAGAAGTTCCTCGAAGCACGTCTCGGCAAGGAGGCTATGCAGCATAAGATCTACGCATATATCTCCGACGGTGGCGTCGAGGAAGAGATTTCTCAGGGAACGGGCCGCATCGCCGGCATCCTCGGTCTGAACAATCTCATCATGTTCTACGACTCCAACGACATCCAGCTCTCTACTCCGACAAACGTCGTGATGAAGGAGGACACCGAAGCAAAATATAAGGCTTGGGGATGGAACGTCATCACCTGCAACGGTAACGACGCTGATGAGATTCGCGAGGCTCTCAAAGCCGCACAGAAGGAAGAGAAGCGCCCGACGCTGATCATCGGTAAGACCGTCATGGGTAAGGGTGCGCTGCGCGCTGACGGTACGAGCTATGAGGCTTGCATCAACACCCACGGTGCTCCGCTCGGTGGCGACGCATACGTAAATACAATTAAGAACCTCGGCGGAAACCCCGAAGCTCCCTTCGCCATATTCCCCGAAGTGGAGAAGCTCTATGCTGACCGCCGCGAGGAACTGAAGAAGATTGTGGCTGAGCGTCACGCCGCCGAGGCAGAATGGGTAAAGGCCAATCCCGAAAAGGCAGCCCTGCTGAAGGAATGGTTCAGCGGCAATGCTCCGAAAGTTGACTGGAGCGCACTGGTTCAGAAGGAGAATTCTGCCACACGTGCCGCCAGCGCCGCATGTCTCGGTGTGCTCGCTGAGCAGGTGCCCAACATGATATGCGCCTCTGCCGACCTGTCCAACTCGGACAAGACCGACGGCTTCCTCAAGAAGACGACTTCGCTCCAGGCAGACGACTTCAACGGTGCTTTCTTCCAGGCTGGTGTGGCCGAGCTGACTATGGCTTGCATGTGCATCGGTATGTATCTCCACGGCGGCGTAATCCCCGCTTGCGGTACGTTCTTCGTCTTCTCTGACTATATGAAGCCCGCCGTACGTATGGCAGCCCTGATGGAAGTGCCCATCAAGTTCATCTGGACTCACGACGCTTTCCGTGTCGGCGAGGACGGACCTACCCACGAGCCCGTTGAGCAGGAAGCACAGATCCGCCTGATGGAGAAGCTGAAGAACCACCACGGCAAGGACAGCGTCCGCGTGTTCCGTCCGGCCGACGCCGACGAGACAACCGTCTGCTGGGCTATGGCCATGGAGAACATGGAGACGCCGACCGCGCTCATCTTCTCACGTCAGAACATCACCAAGCTGCCCGCTGGCAACGACTATGAGCAGGCACGCAAGGGTGCCTACATCGTGGCCGGCTCAGACGAGCAGTTTGACGTCATCCTGCTCGCCAGCGGTTCTGAGGTTTCAACGCTCGTTGCCGGTGCTGAACTGTTGCGCAAGGACGGCGTGAAGGTGCGCATCGTCAGCGTTCCGTCGGAGGGTCTGTTCCGCAACCAGAGCAAGGAATATCAGGAGGCAATCCTGCCCGCAGGTTCGAAGATATTCGGTATGACTGCCGGTCTGCCCGTAACACTCGAAGGCCTCGTTGGCTGCAACGGCCGCGTATGGGGTATGCCGAGCTTCGGTTTCTCTGCTCCCTACAAGGTGCTCGACGAGAAGCTGGGTTACACCGGTGAGAATGTCTACAATCAGGTCAAGGCTTTTTTAGCTGAGTAATAACTAACCCAACGGATGTGCCACGGCATACGGCCTTACGGCCATTGTCACCGGCACATCCGTTTCTTTTTATTACCCAATATAAAGATAAAGACACTTATCCTTTATAGAGATAAGATATTTACCCTTATAGAAATAAAAACACTTATCTTATGGAGATAAAGACTGTTGGAATAGCAAGCGACCACGCTGGCTATCCGTTAAAGAAATTCGTGATACAGTATCTTGAGGAGCACGGCTATCCTTATAAGGATTACGGCACCTACAGTGACATGAGCTGCGACTACACCGACTTCGGACATGAGCTTGCCAACGGCATCGAAAGCGGCGAAGTCTACCCGGGCATCGGTATCTGCGGCAGCGGCGAGGGCATCAGCATGACTCTGAACAAGCATCAGGGTGTGCGCGCCGGATTGGCATGGATTCCTGAAATCGCTCATCTCATCCGCCAGCACAACGACGCCAACGTGCTCGTCATGCCGGGACGCTTCATCGACAACAACACGGCAGCCAAAATCATGGACGAATTCTTCCGCGTTCCCTTCGAAGGCGGCCGCCATCAGCGCCGTGTGGAAAAGATTGCGTTGCAGAAATAACAGCGCGTCCGGTTCACACAATCGGTTCACACCAACCTCTGCAACGGAAATACAAAACCGGGATTGCCTCATTGTCATTGAGCAATCCCGGTTTTATTATAGTCTCACTATTGCTTTATTTTTGCGTTACTTTTATGTGGCCATTGTCTTACTATTATTTTAGTTTTGCATTCAAACAAAGGTCCTCCGACATTCAGGAATCATTTGAATATAACCGTTGCAAAAGCACGCAAGCGCGTGTTCTTATTAAAATCAGTAGCACCAGTAGAGCAATAAGCATAAATGCTGCCATCCGACTTTCTGTAGAAATAAGAAAGGCCGGGAGTTATGGTGTTACTACCATCGGCCGTCTTTAACACCGCATTAATTTTACTATAATTATCATTGACCTTTATAATCTCTTCGTACGACGGCAAGCGCCAACCCGATATTCCTTCTGTTGCAAGTTCCTTTATAGCCGTCGCCACTGCCGACTCCACTGAGCTGTCATCACCATCCGTGAATATCAGACCGTAAGTGTGTTTGGCCGACATCAGCACAACCTTAACACTGCCATCTGCCTGACTTTCGTCCGAAAGTACGTAGCAGCCGTTATACATCGTTCCTGCTGCAGGAGCATCACCTACTACAATCGGCGTATCTCCGCCACCGGAAGGATTGTTTCCTTCGTTCTCGTCATTCATATCAAACGTAATGACGCGCTCGCCGGCCCAGACGTCGCCGGAGATTATTCCCGTAAGCGAAACACCGGATTGCGATGCATACGTTCCCTTGATTCTTATCTTATAGTTGGCCTGAAGCTCGTCCGCGAGTGAATAGGAATAGCTCTTCGTTCCTTCTGCATCAGTCAACTGAACCTTCACCGTTGCACCTGTAACAGCTTCGAGCAGATATGTCTCGGACGTGCTTCGCCACACGCCATCGGCTCCATCTTTAGCCAGTGTAACCGTATGGGAACCGCCCGCACCGGAGTAATTGCCGTCTATGCGCAGTCCTTCATATATGGGAGCGATGGTTACGGCGACCGCCGTGACATCCGCGGGAACGTTGTCTATCACGACTTCCTGCAACAGCATGACACGGCGTTTTAGCGGAAGAGTGAGCGTATTGTTCTCCTTCGAGGCCAATGTAACGGCGCTATGGGCATACATCAGGTCGCCATGACTCCGACCCTCTTTCAATCGTATGACCGATCCCGCAGCAACATTCTCTTTTGACGGAATGTCATAGTCGCTATCGACAGCCCCGCCGACAGCACATACATTGTATGTTCCGGCCGGTAACTTCATTTCAATCTGCGTCTCGGACGAACCGATAACGGCCTCTTCGATGCACGCTCCATCCGCCGAAAGGACATAGACATGCACGGGATAGCTTATCTTCGATTCTTCCGTGGCCTCGGCCCTCGTACGCACCTGCAACGTACAATCGGCCTTTGCCGCAGGCGGAAGATCAGCGGCGGCATTACCGTTCTGCTCCACTTCGTCCTCACTATAAACGTCTTTCGAGCATGAAACGGTCATCAATGCTGCCGACAGAAGTATCAGCAGTATCGGAAAATTGATCAGTCTTGATTTCATATAGAGTAATTTTGTTAATAGATTACCGGTTGGGTACTTATCTCCACAAAGGTAATCACTTTTATCTATACCATCAAATGTTTTCAAAACATTTTACCGAAGATTTGCCATTTTTGTTCTTTCATACCTACGTTACATATAAATAAAGACACCGTTGAAAGAACAAACCGGCGTTGCATCAATCCATTTCCGACTCCACGGCCGCACTATTCGCCAGTTGCTGCAGCAGACGTCTCGCCCACGATAACCTTGATTTTGGAAATGCGGCGCTCGTCCATTTCCATGACTTCAAACGTGAAATTGCGGTAGACAATGCGCTCATGAAGCTGCGGGAACTCTCCCTTTATTTCCAGCAGAAGACCTGCCAGCGTCTCCGCATCACCCTCAACATCAGCAAAGACATCGCCGTCGGTCTTCATTATACGGCAGAAATCCCCTTGCAGAGTCTTTCCTTCGAATATGAAGGTATTGGTGTTAACACGCACATAGCTCTTTTCGTCCTCATCATACTCATCGTTGATTTCGCCTACGATTTCCTCCAGAATATCCTCAAGAGTGACGATACCGCTCGTTCCGCCGAACTCATCGACCACCACGGCGATATGAACCTTGTTTTCCTGAAAATCACGCAAGAGGTCATCAATCTTCTTTGTCTCCGGAACGAAATATGGCGGACGTATCAGCGACTGCCAGCGGAACGTGGCCGGCTTGCCCAAATGGGGCAGCAAGTCCTTGATATAAAGAATGCCACGGATGTTGTCTATGCTGTCCTGATAGACAGGAATACGCGAATAGTTGTTGTCGATGATGCAGCGGAGCACCTCGGGGAAAGGCGATTTGAAGTCAATATCCACCACATCCTGACGGCTCGTCATGATTTCACGCGCCGTCTCGTCGCCGAAACGCACGATACCTTCAAGCAGATTCTTCTCCTCCTTGATGTCCTCCTTGTCCGTCAGTTCCAGCGCCTGCTCCAAGTCGTCGACACTGAGCGTATGGCTTTCTTTCTGCACTACCTTCTCCGCCAGGACACCAGAACGCATAAGCACAGACGCAAAAGGGAAAAACAGTTTGCGGCAAAAGAGCAGTGCTCCGACGGCCGTACGGCAAAAGCTCAGAGGATTCTGCCCGCAGTAGACCTTTGGCATTATCTCACCGAAGAGCAGGAGAATAAAAGTAAGGATTACAGTGATGAAAAAGAACTGCAACCAATATGCCGTACCGAAGTCTATGATATGGCCGAAGAAATAGTTGCAGAGCATGATGATGGTCACGTTGACAAGATTGTTGGTGATGAGGATTGTGGCCAACGTACGTTCGGAGTCCTTTCTCAACTCCATTATCTTCCTGTCACGGTCCGTCTTTTCCTCCGCCAGCTCATCCAAATCACTTGGCGAAAGGGAAAAGATGGCTATCTCCGAGCCTGAAGCGAATCCTGACGCTATCAGCAGCAATGCCGCTAACAGCCCTGAGATCATCACGCCTATGGTGGGAGCAATGAAATGGACTTCTCCCAAAACCTGTTCTATCTCTATCGGTAACAACTCTCTATCCTTTTTTAGAACGGCAGCTTGTCACTTCCGCCCAAACCGTAAACCTCTGAAGCGGAAGAAGAGACGTCGGTCTTCGGTGTGTCGGCCTGTCCCTGCGCCGCCACGGCAGAAGCCGAAGCCGATTTCGGTGTCAGCATCTCCATGTTCTCCGCCCACACTTCCGTTATATTATGCCTTATTCCGCGCTTGTCGTCATACGTAGTATATCTCAGACGCCCCTCAATGTAGAGCTTGTCGCCCTTGTGGACATATTTCTCCACCACTTCCGCCAGACGCCGCCAAAGGACAATGTTATGCCAGTCTGTGCGGTCGGGAACCTGCGTACCGTTAGGCAGCGTATATCCACGTTCCGTCGTGGCGAGCGGAAACCGCGCCACGGCCACATTGCGGTCGACATACCTCACCTCGGGCTCCTTGCCCACATTGCCTATCAGCATCACCTTGTTCATAACGGAAAGCCGGTTTTCTTTTTCTTACTTGCAAAGACCGAGAAAACGGAACTTGAAGTTCTTTCCCTTGGCCGATGGGAACTGACTGCGCGAATCGACCCGCTGGCGCAGATGGTCCACAATGCGGTTATAGCAGTCTATACCCGATTCAGCCTTGCAGCATGCCACGAAGTGGGTGTCGCGATACTGGAACTTTCCAGTGCCCGGGACCTGCAGAACACGTTTGAAGTCGATTGTTCCCTCATACCATCCGAACTGGTCTTCGTTCAGTCGTGTCAGAGCCGTCGACACAAGATTACGGCGGTCATCACCCACGGAAGGTCCATGAACGGCACGCTTCTCCTTGAAGTCAAGCATGGTCGCAGCCTCAGTCTTGATAATGATGAAATAAACCCGAGGACGTATCTTGTAGCGCTTGGGATAATAGACCTCGCTTGCAGCATATTCTCTGACATCAGCCTCAAGCATAGGGTTCATACCTATTTCATCTATGTCGTATAAGAACGCAACAGCATCATCGACATTATGCACTAATGTCTCCCTATCGAAATATCTTAAATATAAGTTCATCAGAAGTCTTTTGTTTTCCAAAATACACAAAAAAACGAGCGGAAAACGGGACTCGAACCCGCGACCCCGACCTTGGCAAGGTCGTGCTCTACCAACTGAGCTATTTCCGCAACAAAAATAATGAGTGAAGAGGAGGAGACTCGAACTCCCACGTCGCAATTGACACTACCCCCTCAAAGTAGCGCGTCTACCAATTCCGCCACCTCTCCAACACATTAACCATGTTGAATAAAAAAGAGTGCCCAAAACAGGACTCGAACCTGCACGTCTCTCGACACACGCACCTGAAACGTGCGCGTCTACCAATTCCGCCACTTGGGCATTTTTCACTGAAACCAACTCTCAGCGCTCTTTTTTGTTCAATATGTGAGCGGAAAACGGGACTCGAACCCGCGACCCCGACCTTGGCAAGGTCGTGCTCTACCAACTGAGCTATTTCCGCGTTCATTCTGTTATCAGAAGCATCTCTCTCGATTGCGGTTGCAAAGGTACTGCTTTTTCCCGAACCGCCAAAACTTTTCGGGACTTTTTTGCGAAAAAACTTCTAATCCATGCGATTTTTATAGTCTTCGTAACCAAAACGGCGCAAAATCTCCAGTTTTCCGTCCTCGTTAAGCATACCTATCGACGGATGTGTTATACCGTTGAATGTGCACGTTTTTACGGTAGTATAATGTATCATATCCTCAAAAACGACCTTGTCGCCCGGTTTCAGCGGTCCGTCGAAACGCCACGAGCCCATGAAATCACCCGAAAGACAACTGTTTCCACCGAGCCGGTATGTATTTTCTTCCGTAGCCGCTTCGAGCGGACGCAATTCCGCACCGCGCACTGCCGGATGGTATGGCATCTCCAGACAGTCAGGCATGTGGCATGTGAAGCTCACATCGAGAATAGCCGTCTTGACAGAATGATCCTCCACAATATCGACAACCGAAGCCACCAGCGGCCCTGTCTGCCACGCAAAGGCACTTCCCGGCTCAAGTATAATGCGAAGATTGGGATAACGCCGGTGAAGACCGTCCATCAGACGGACAAGCAGTTCCACGTCATAATCGCTCCGCGTCATGAGATGGCCTCCGCCGAGATTGAGCCAGCGAAGCCGTGGCAGCCATCGCCCGAACTTTTCTTCTATATGAACGAGCGTCCGCTCCAAAACATCCGAACCGCTCTCGCAGTGACAGTGACAATGGAACCCCTCGACACCTTCCGGCAGCGTCTCTGGCATCTTGTCAGCCGTGATACCGAAGCGTGTGCCCGGAGCACACGGATTATATAGCATCGTCTCAACCTCCGAATACTCCGGATTGACCCTCAGACCGCACGACACCGCAGGATTTATCTCACGCACACGGCGGCCGAAGCGCTCATACTGACTCAGCGAATTGAACGTGATATGGCTGGAACAGCGCGCGATAGGGTCAATGTCACCGGCGGTATAGGCCGGCGAATACGTATGGGCCGGCGCTCCGAACTCCTCTGCGGCCAGTCGGGCCTCACTCAGAGAGCTGGCCGTCGTCGAACTGATATATTCACGGAAAATCGGGAAGGTCTTCCACAGTGCGAACGCCTTGAAAGCGAGTATTATCTCGATGTCGGCACGGCGGGCTACGTCGGCTATCAAACTGAGGTTGCGACGCAACAGACGCTCCTCTATTATATATATAGGTGTGGAGATGTTATCGAATGTATTGCTCATAATTGTCCTTTTATTATCCGTTTTGATTGTTATGCGTCCGCAAAGTTAATACATTATTTTGACTTTGACGCCAAATGTTTGCATCCATTATCCCATGTGTTAACGTGAGTTCGACGAATTCAGAAAAATGCAAGCTGTGTGTCTAATGTACGTTG
>USFX01000004.1 GCA_900553965.1 uncultured Prevotella sp. | reverse complement strand
CCAAAAACATGATGATGACGGCGGCTGAATGTCAGGATTTCGGCTTTGCCGCTCTCTGGTTTGAGAATTTTCAAATGTTAAATTCCGTGATATTATTATTACGTGTCAAAGACATGAGAATTAATTTCTATAAATCCAAGAAAGGAAGTTGTTCAGCCATGATGGGGAGAAGCGGAACCAGCGGTATGTACTGATGGGCTTGCCGCCGAAACTCAGGATGAATTCGCGGAAAGGGTTCTTGCGTAGCGGAAGTCCGACGTCCATGAACTCGATGTGAGCACATCCGCGTCCATAGGCGTCACGTATGGCGTGCCAGACGGTGAGAAGGTCAGGGTGGAGCATGATGAATGTCTTGCGTCGGAAAGCGGCATACCACAGATAGGCGTTGCTTTCGGAATAGGCGCAGACACAACATCCGATAATGATGTCCTTATAGATGGTTACAAAGAGGCGGCCGTGACCGGAAGTAATGAGAGCACAGAAGAAACTGTCGTCTGGAATATAGCGTTTGGGTTTGAAGAGATTGTGCTCACGAAGGAGTTTGCAACAGGCCTTCAACTCTGTTTCTCCTTCTGCTTCGCGGGTGATGACACCTTTGGCGTATGCCGATTCGATGCGGTGGAGCATTTTTTCCGATAGCCGTTCCTCGGGGGCGTGACTGTGAAGGGAGTTGTGGATGCTCATCCAATGGACGGGGAAATAGTCGTATCGGCGCAGCTGGCCGTATCCGAACATCTTCTGGCTGAGATGGCTCAACTCGATGTAGAGTATGCGGCCATGAAGCTCCCGTGTAAGTGTCCGGATGGCTTCGGCGAAAAAAAATCCGGCGTCATGAGCGTCTCCGATATATTCACCTTCGCCCATGATGCGGCAGTGTCTATATATATAAGGTGGAAAAACAGAAGCCCGTTGTCTGACAACGGCCAGCAGATGGCCCACAACACGACCGTCAGACGTCCTGACTACGGCCATGTAAGGTTTTTGGCGCGGCGTCTGTTCGTATAGCATAAAGAGCGACTTGCTATGGAAAAAATTGTGGTACTCCATGTCCGGCAAGTCACCACTATGTTGGTATATCGTGGTAACAAGCTCTTTCATTCCGCAAAAATACGAAATCTTTTCTTAAAAATATCATACATGCAAAGTATTTTGGATATTAATTCCTACCTTTGCAATGTTTTTAACATCAGCAACAAAATTTGATTTATAATGACGGACTTTAAAGATTTGGTACAGTTACGCCGCAGTCACCGTAAGTTTACTGACAGTGAGTTGGATGGGGATGACGTGAAAATGATTGTGAGGGCAGGTCTGATGGCTCCCACCTCAAAAGGGCAGCGCAACTGGCATTTCATCATAGTAGACGAAAAGGACACAATCGAGAAGCTGGCGGACGCCAAGGATATGGGCTCACAGTTCATGAAAGGTGCGCCGTTGGCCATCGTGGTCATCGGCGATCCGCAACAGAATGACTGTTGGGTGGAGGATGGCTCCATCGCGGCAATCTCCATGCAGCTTCAGGCGGAAGAGTTGGGGCTCGGCACGTGCTGGGTTCAGATGCGCGGACGCGGACTGAGCGACGGAACCTCGGCCGGCAACATCATCCGCGGAATACTCGGCATGCCGGACAATTATGACGTGCTGTGTGTGTTGGCTGTAGGTCATAAGGCTGACGAGCGCAAACCGCAGAACGAGGAACGGCTCAAATGGGAGAACGTGCACATCAACAAATTCTGAACAGGTCGGAAAGATGAAGATTGTTTTTATAGGTGCCGGTAAGCTGGCCGTCAATCTCGGACGGGCATTGCTTCAGGCCGGCCATGACGTTGTGCAGGTCTACAGCAGAACGATTGAGGCGGCTTCGGAAATGGCTGCGGTAGTCGGAGGTTCGCCGACGTCGGATATAACCACTCTGAGCAATGAGGCTGACGCATATATCATTGCAGTCTCTGACGCAGCTATGCCGGACCTTATTCCGCAGCTATGCAAGGGTAGGGAACAGAAAGTCTTTATGCACACTGCCGGCAGCATGCCGATGGATGTTTTCAGCGGCATGGCGCTTCATTACGGCGTGTTCTATCCCATGCAATCGTTTTCAAAGGGCCGTGAGGTTGATTTCAACACAATTCCCTGTTTCATTGAAGCCAACGACGATTGTGCAATGCGGATTATAGGCGAATTGGCCGGAAGCGTGAGCAGTAAGGTCACGGAACTATCGTCTGAGGACCGCAAGTATCTGCATCTCGCGGCTGTCTTTGCATGCAACTTCGTAAACCACTGTTACGCCATCTCGGCAGATATCCTTGCTGAACAGGGGCTGTCGTTTGACGTCATGTATCCGCTGATAGACGAGACCGTCCGCAAGGTCCACCAGATGGAGCCGGCGAAAGCCCAGACAGGTCCGGCCGTGAGATATGACGGAAATGTCATCCGCAACCAAAGCATGCTCCTGCGCGGCAATCCGTTGGTGAAAGACATATATGAACGGATGAGCATGAGTATTCACCGTAAAGCAGAACGCAATGATTAATTATGATCTGACAAAGATACGCGCCGTCATCTTCGATGTCGACGGGGTGCTGAGCGCCGAGACGATAACGCTGCATCCGGGTGGCGAGCCAATGCGGACCGTGAACATCAAGGACGGATATGCCATACAGCTGGCATGCAAGCTGGGACTGCGCGTCGCCATCATCACCGGCGGAACGACGGAAAGTGTCCGGCGGAGATACACAAACCTCGGCGTGGAGGACGTCTATATGGGGTGCGCTGTCAAGATAAAGACGTACGACGAATTTCTTCAGAAGTATGGATTCAGTGACGATGAGATTCTCTATATGGGGGACGACATTCCCGATTATGAGATAATGAAGCGTTGCGGATGTCCGGTATGTCCGGCTGACGCCTGTCCGGACATAAAGTCACTGAGCACATATATCAGCGACCGCAGTGGAGGACATGGCTGCGGACGTGACGTGATAGAACAAGTCTTGAGAGCTCAAGGAAAATGGCTGAGTGACGCCAAGGCATTTGGGTGGTAATATATAAAATAAGGTATGGACATGTTGGACAATCTGAAGAATTATAAGATAATATTGGCGAGCAACTCGCCAAGACGGCGTGAATTGCTCGCAGGACTGGGAATAGATTTTGAAGTGAGAGTCCTGAAAGACATCGACGAAACCTATCCGGAGGGCAGTCTGTCACCGCAAGAAGTACCTATCTATATTTCTACGAAAAAGGCGGAGGGGAATCGTGGATTTATGAAAACCGATGAACTGTTGATTACGGCCGACACGGTGGTCATCGTGGATGACGAAGTGTTGGGGAAGCCGGTTGATGCGGCCGATGCCGTGCGCATGCTCCGCAAGTTGAGCGGCCGGACACACAGCGTTGTCACGGGTGTCTGTCTGACAACGGCTGACATGCAGCGCAGTTTCTCCGTAACTACGGGTGTGACTTTCAAGATGCTGACGGACGAGGAGATTGACTATTATGTGACCGAATATAAACCGTTCGACAAAGCTGGAGCGTATGGTATTCAGGAATGGATCGGCTATATCGGTGTAACAGGATTGAACGGAAGCTATTTCAACGTCATGGGGCTTCCGGTTCAGAGAATATACAGCGAACTGAAACATTTCAGCGGTGGAAGGCAGAAAAAATAGGTGTAGACGTAACGTGAAGATATGTCGGCATAAGTGAAAAAATGAAAACAAGGCCGAAAAAAATGGCGAAATGTTTTGCACATTAGGATATAATGCGTACCTTTGCACCGTACAACTAGTAATTTTAATCTATATTTATCATTTTCCTAAAGGTAATCTGTCTGTGAAGATAGATTACCTGTTTTCTTTTATGGTGTTTTCCTTTCTTTTGATGGCCATGTATGGAGCCCTGATTATGACGCATGCGAAGACAGCGGCCGCCGTTATGCCACTGTTTGCGTCTATATAATAAAAAATGTGTCCTATTTATTTTGCATTTAGCATGATTTTAACTATCTTTGCGACTTTAAAGCAGACACAAGTAAATGGAACATATAAGGAACTTTTGTATCATCGCTCACATAGATCATGGAAAGTCGACTTTGGCTGACCGTATGCTGGAGTTCACCAAGACAATACAGGTTACGGGTGGACAGATGCTTGACGATATGGATTTGGAACGTGAGCGCGGTATAACGATAAAGAGCCACGCCATACAGATGGAATACGTACATGGCGGCGAGAAATACATACTGAATCTTATAGACACTCCGGGACATGTCGATTTCTCGTATGAAGTGTCACGAAGCATAGCTGCCTGTGAAGGCGCGCTGCTGGTGGTCGATGCCACACAGGGAGTACAGGCGCAGACAATCTCCAATCTATACATGGCCATAGACAACAATCTTGAGATAATCCCCGTGATAAATAAGATTGATATGCCGAGCGCCATGCCTGACGAGGTGGAAGACGAGATTATAGATCTCATCGGATGTGACCGTTCCGACATTATCAGGGCCAGCGGAAAGACGGGTGAAGGAATCCAGAATGTCCTTGATGCCGTGGTGGAGCGCATCCCCCATCCGACGGGCGACGCCGAAGCACCGTTGCAGGCGCTGATTTTCGATTCGGTCTTCAATTCCTTCCGCGGAATTATCGCTTATTTCAAGATTGAGAACGGCGTGTTGCGTCAGGGCGACAAAGTGAAGTTCTTCAATACCGGTATGGAATATGTGGCTGACGAAATCGGTGTTCTGAAGATGGATATGATTCCACGCAAGGAACTCGGAACGGGCGATGTCGGATATATCATCAGCGGTATAAAGGACAGCAAGGAAGTGAAGGTCGGTGACACCATCACACATATCGCCAATCCCTGTGATGCAGCGATTGACGGATTCCAGGAAGTCAAACCAATGGTCTTTGCCGGTGTCTATCCGATAGACCCATCGGAATATGAGAACCTGCGGGCGTCGCTGGAGAAGCTTCAGCTGAACGACGCCTCGCTGACTTTCTCGCCGGAGTCGTCCGTCGCGCTCGGATTCGGTTTCCGATGCGGCTTCCTCGGACTTCTGCATATGGAAATCGTACAGGAGCGTCTCGACCGTGAGTTCAATATGGATGTCATCACGACCGTTCCGAACGTGTCGTATATGTGTTATGACAAGCAGGGTGGGGTGAAGGAGGTTCACAATCCGTCCGGACTTCCGGAGCAGACGCTCATCGACCATATCGAGGAACCGTATATCAGAGCGTCCATCATAACCGCCGCCGACTATATCGGACCCATCATGACGCTGTGTCTCGACAAGCGCGGTGAGCTGCTGGACCAGCAGTATGTGAGTGGCAACCGTGTGGAGCTTCACTTCATGCTGCCGTTGGGCGAGATTGTGATAGACTTCTATGACAAGCTGAAGAGTATATCGAAGGGATATGCGTCGTTCGACTATCATGTGGACTGTTTCCGCCCGTCAAAACTGGCAAAGCTGGACATACTGCTGAACGGTGAGCCTGTCGATGCCCTCTCGACGCTGACACATCAGGACAATGCCGTGACCTTCGGACGGCGGATGTGTGAGAAACTAAAGGAACTTATACCGCGCCAGCAATTCGACATAGCCATTCAGGCTGCCATCGGGGCAAAGATTGTTGCGCGGGAGACTATAAAATGTGTTAGAAAAGACGTCACGGCGAAATGCTATGGAGGTGATGTCAGCCGTAAGCGTAAGTTGCTGGAGAAGCAGAAGCGTGGAAAGAAGCGCATGAAGCAGATCGGCAATGTGGAAGTGCCGCAGAAGGCATTTCTGGCTGTGCTCAAACTCGAATAAAAACGTAACCGGACACTAAAACAAAATCAAAGGAGGATATCGTATGCCAAACATCGGACTTGCGAAACGTGATGTGGCCAGGGAACTTGCCCGCCGTTACAGTACAATGACTCATGACGAGCTGGATGTGCTGGAGAGTGTTCTTGTGCCAATGAAATTTCAGAAAGGAGAAAAGATTCTTACCGAGGGTGAGACCTGTGAGCACATCTACTGGATTGCCAAGGGGCTTGTCCGGCAGTTCTATCATAAGAACGGCAAGGAGGTCACGGAATATATGGCGGTGGAAAACCATATCGTGATGTGCATAGAGAGTCTTTTCAAGGAAGAGCCGGCCCGTATGCAGATACACGCTCTTGAACCGACTGTCATCTACGCCATGCCGCGCAGGTTGCTTGAACAGGTGGCCATGAGAAGTGTGAACATACAGATTCTTTATAGAAAGATACTGGAGGAATCGCTCATCCTGAGTCAGATTCATGCCGATATGCTTCGCTTCGAGACGGCGCAAGACCGCTATTCAAAGTTCGTAAAGATGCACCCTCAGCTTGTGTTGCGAGCCCCGTTGGTATATATTGCAAGTTATTTGCAGATGACGCCGGAAACGCTGAGCCGTGTCAGAAACCAGATGCTGCAGGAGTAAGGCTTTCCTATATGCTATATATTATAATGTATGCGCGTACATTATAATATTATATAGATAGAAGAGCAAGACAGATGTCTGTGGCAGACAGCACACTGAACACAGACCGGTATTACGAAGATATATACGATATACAAAGAAATCCCGTAATGGCAGAACCTCTTTTGGTTTCCATTACGGGATTTCTTGATTTCAATAGGGAAAGATTTGTGGCGTGCGGCCAAACTACTTCCATCCCATGAACATGCGCGTTGTCTCGGCGTCATGGTGGTCGAAGAAGAGGCTGTGTCCGGTATCAAGTCCAGCAATAGCCTCCATTTCATCGTCGGTCAGATGGAAGTCGAAGATGTCGATGTTCTGTTCCATGCGTTCGATGTGGGTTGACTTCGGTATGATGATGACGCCACGCTGGATGAGCCAGCGAAGGGCAACCTGAGCCACGCTTTTGCCGTGGCGCGCACCGATATTGGCCAATGTTTCGTTAGTGAAGAAGCCGTTGCGACCTTCGGCGAGCGGTCCCCATGACATGGTGAGCGTTCCGAACTCAGCCATTATGCGTTGCGGTTCACGCTGTTGGTTGAAGACGTGGGTCTCAACTTGATTTACCGCCGGAGCGATTTCCATGTTCGACGCAATGTCGATGAAATGGTCGGGATAGAAGTTTGAGATGCCGATGGCTCTCAATTTGCCTTCGCGATAGGCGTCCTGCAGAGCTCTGTAGGCACCGTAGCGGTCGCAGAACGGCTGATGGAGCAGCATCAGGTCGATGTAATCCGTTTGCAGTTTACGCAGACTCTCGTCGATGGAGGCTTTCGCACGCTCGTAGCCATAGTTTGAAATCCACACCTTGCTGACAATGAAGAGCTCATTCCGGTTAATGCCGCTTTTTTTGATGGCTTGGCCCACGCCCTCCTCGTTGTGATATGCCTGTGCTGTGTCAATCATGCGGTATCCGACGCTGAGGGCGTCGCTTACGCAACGTTCACATTCTTCCGGCGTTACCTGATAGACGCCATATCCCATCTGTGGCATTATGATGCCGTTGTTCAGTGTTACAAATTCCATACTTTTTTTATTGCTTTTGTTGATACTTCATTCCAATCAGATGCTTTTATTTCCGCAGTAGTTTTTTCCGTTATGGGTACTTTCATATGTTGTATCTGATTTGCTGACAACAAAGGTATGGATATTTCTCCTAATGGTGGTTATACGGATTGCCGTTTCCTATACCATTTTTTCGGAGGCAAGGGAAATGCGGAATATTGTCTACTCAGAAAACTCATTCACCTCTGGGAATACCCTTATTTCAGGAATATTCCATGGAATCATCATCAATTATACCGGCAATATTGTTTGTTCGTAATCAGAATCTTGGAGTGAGCGGTTTGACACCCCATTTTGTCATAGCCATAAAACTGGCCGACGGTGGGATTGCATCGTGAATGAGACGCGTGGGCTGTATGGCCCTGTTAACATATTCCCGTCTTTGACAGTTCAATGGCCAGGAAAGGAGTATTCCGTCAGCCATTTACAGTAAAGTGAAGTCTTCATATCAGCGTAAAATAGGTCTATATTGTAAAATAAAATAGGCTATTTTAACTACCAATATAACATGTTTTAGAAAGTAAAAGAGTCTGTTCCAATTTACAATATGACTCATCTTACCGACCTAAATGGATTGTTTTACTTTATCGGCCTGGCCATATTGAACTCATAAGCAGTCAGGAAAATATATTGAGTATGATTGTAGTAGTCTTCATTATACGTCAATAAAAAAATCCCAGACTTCACGTCTGAGATTTTTCGTTGTAAGCCTGAAAAGATAGCTTACTTCAGTTATGTTTTGTATAATATCATTTCTTAGACGATGCCCTGAGCCATCATGGCCTTGGCAACCTTCATGAAACCGGCGACGTTGGCACCCTTTACGTAATTGATGTAGCCGCCATCTTCCGTTCCATACTTGACACAGTTGTCGTGGATGTCCTTCATGATTATCTTCAGACGGTTGTCCACGTCCTCTGCTGTCCAGTTCAGACGCTCTGAGTTCTGGCTCATTTCCAGACCTGATACGGACACGCCGCCGGCGTTTGAAGCCTTTCCCGGAGCATAGAGAATCTTTGCAGCCTGGAATGTTGCGACGGCATCAGGCGTAGAAGGCATGTTTGCACCTTCTGCGACGGCGATGATGCCGTTTGCGACGAGAGCCTTGGCCTCTTCGCCGTTGATTTCATTCTGTGTTGCGCAGGGCAGGGCGATGTCGGCCTTCTCGTTCCAAGGTCTTTCTCCGGCATGATATACAGCGTTAGGATATTCCTCGGCATACTCCCTGATACGGCCGCGCTCGATGTTCTTGAGCTCCATCACGTAGTCGAGCTTTGCGCGGTCTATTCCGTCCGGATCGTAGATATAGCCGTCAGAGTCGGACATGGTGAGAACCTTTGCACCGAGCTGGATGCACTTCTCGGCTGCATACTGAGCCACGTTTCCTGAACCGGAAATCAGAACGCTCTTGCCTGCCAGCTCTATGCCACGTGTCTCAAGCATTGAGAGCAGGAAGTAGACAGTGCCGTAGCCTGTTGCCTCGGGACGGATGAGAGAACCGCCGAACTCGCGCCCCTTACCTGTCAGCACGCCGCTCCACTCGTGTGTGAGCTTCTTGTACTGGCCGAAGAGATAGCCGACCTCACGTCCGCCGACACCGATGTCTCCGGCAGGAACATCCACGTCGGGACCGATATGACGGTAGAGCTCGTTCATGAAAGCCTGACAGAAACGCATCACCTCAGCGTCGCTCTTGCCGCGCGGAGAGAAGTCGGAACCGCCCTTTGCACCGCCCATAGGCAATGTCGTGAGTGAGTTCTTGAATGTCTGCTCGAAAGCGAGGAACTTCAGGATACCGAGGTTTACGGATTTGTGGAAACGGATACCGCCCTTGTACGGACCTATCACGTTGTTATGCTGAATGCGGTAGCCCATGTTTGTGTTGACTTTGCCGCTGTCGTCTACCCATGTGACACGGAATTCGATGACACGATCCGGTATGCAGAGCCGCTCAATGAGATTGGATTTCTCGAATTCCGGGTGTTTGTTATACTCTTCCTCAATTGTAGGAAGAACCTGACTTACTGCCTGAATGTACTCAGGTTCGTTTGGAAATCTTCTTTTGAGTTCCTCTACGACTTGCGCTGCGTTCATAATCTTTTTTCCTTTTAGGTGTTTACTTTACTATTGTTGTTTGATGGTGCAAAGGTAAAGCATTTCTTTTAAATAACCAACGTTTTATCAATAAAAATATCAAATTAATGTCTTTTTGTCGCTTTTGTGCGGTGTTTACTGAAAAACAGTTGGATATTTGTACATCCGGACCGCTTTCCGGATGGCATTATAAAAACAATATGGGGACAGAACCATGCCGCCGGCATGTCTGTCCCCATACATTATTATATATAGCTGGTCAAGATCAGTGGGCGTCTCCACCCAGCTTGTTCTTTATCTTGTCCACATAAGCATCGATAACGGCAACGGCTGTGATGTTCACGATGTCGCGCACGGAACATTCAAAGTCGGTGAAGTGTATCGGCTTGTTGAGTCCCATCTGTATCGGACCGATGATTTCCGTCTCCGGATGAAGTGCCTGAAGCAGCTTATATGAGCCGTTGGCACTGCTCAGGTTCGGGAATATCAGCGTGTTGACATCAAGGCCTTTGAGGCGCGAGAACGGATACTTCTTGTCTCTCGTCCCCTTGTCAAGGGCGAAGTTGACCTGCATTTCTCCGTCAATGGCGAGATTGGGGTATTCGTTCTGTAGTTCTTCTACGGCCTGATGAACCTGCACGGGACTTCCTGTCTCGTCTGTTCCAAAGTTACTGTAACTGAGCATCGCTACAACGGGAGTGTCATTGAAGAATTTGACAGACCTTGCGCTCAATTTCGCAATGTCTTTCAGTACTTCCTTGTCCGGGTGGCGGTTAATCAGTGTGTCGGCAATATAGTATGTTCCCTTCTTTGAATTGAGGATGTGCATCGTACCGAAGTGCTTATATTCCGGTTTGATACCGATGACTTCTTTAGCCACTTTAATGGTGTTGGAGTACTTGGTGTAAAGCCCAGTGATGAACGCATCGGCTTCTCCCGTCTCTACCATCATCATTCCGAAATAGTTGCGCTCGAACATTTTGTCGTTGGCCTCCTCAACGGTATAGCCCTGCCGCTGGCGCTTTGTGGCCAGAAGTCTGGCATAGCGTTCACGCCGTTCAGCCTGATTGTCATGTCTCAGGTTGATGATTTCGATGCCGTCGAGATTAAGATCGAGCTCTTTTGCAAGTTTCATGATGCGCTCATCGTTGCCGAGAAGTATCGGGGCGCAGATTCCTTCGGCCTTTGCCTGAACGGCGGCTTTGAGCATCGTGGGGTGGATGCCTTCGGCAAATACGACTTTCTGGGGGTGTGCGCGTGCGGTATCATACAGTTTTTGTGTGAGCTTTGTCTCCTGACCGAGCAATTCGCGCAATTCATTCTTATAAGCAGTCCAGTCTGTGATGGTCTTTCTTGCAACTCCACTTTCGATAGCGGCCTTTGCCACGGCAGCGGAAACCTCGGTGATAAGACGCGGGTCCACGGGCTTGGGGATAAAGTACAGTGGTCCGAACGTGAGATTGTTCACCTGATAGACGTCGTTGACAACGTCAGGAACAGGCTGCTTGGCCAGATTGGCGATGGCGTGTACGGCAGCCAGCTTCATCTCCTCATTGATGGCGCTGGCGTGAACGTCCAACGCTCCGCGGAAGATATAGGGGAAGCCTATGACGTTGTTTATCTGGTTGGGATAGTCGGAGCGGCCTGTTGACATGAGCACGTCGGGGCGGCTTGCCATAGCGTCCTCGTAGCTGATTTCCGGAACGGGGTTAGCCAGTGCGAAGACAATAGGCTGGTCGGCCATTGACCGAATCATGTCTTGAGTAAGGATGTTGCCTTTCGACAGACCGACAAAGACGTCTGCTCCGTTGATAGCCTCTTCAAGAGTGTGAATGTCACGGCGGTCGGTTGCGAAGAACTTCTTCTGCTCTGTCAAATTAGGACGGTCGCTGGTGATCACTCCCTTTGAGTCAAGCATGACGATGTTCTCGCGGCGGGCACCGAGGGCCATATACAGTTTCGTGCATGAGATGGCTGCGGCTCCGGCACCGTTGACGACGATTTTCACCTTACTTATATCCTTACCGTTCACTTCAAGCGCGTTTTTCAGACCAGCGGCCGAAATGATGGCCGTTCCGTGCTGGTCATCGTGCATCACCGGAATATCCAATGTCCGCTTCAGGCGCTCCTCTATATAGAAGCACTCCGGAGCCTTGATGTCCTCCAGATTGATACCGCCGAATGTCGGTGCTATCTTTTCCACGGCCTCACAGAACTTCTCCGGGTCTTTCTCGGCAACTTCAATGTCAAACACGTCGATGCCGCCGTAAATTTTGAAGAGCAGTCCCTTGCCTTCCATTACGGGCTTGCCGCTCAGCGCGCCAATGTCACCGAGGCCGAGCACGGCCGTTCCGTTGCTTATCACGGCCACCAGATTGCCCTTGTCGGTATATCTGTAAGCATCATTCGGGTTCTGCTGTATCTCAAGACAGGGATATGCCACACCCGGCGAATATGCAAGGCTGAGGTCTGTCTGTGTGCGGTAGGGCTTGGTCGGTTTCACCTCAATCTTACCCGGTCTGCCGTTCTCGTGATATTCTAGAGCGGCTTCTTTTGATATTTTTACCATAGTTGTATTATTAATATTGTTATTGTTGTCTCTTTCGCTATCCAACTGTCATGATAATGCCACAACCGTCTTACAGTCTGACATTTTCGGAAGGCAAAGTTACCAAAAACAAACCGAATATGATAGTTTTTTTTAGAATTTTAGTAACTTTGCATCATAAACCGTTTAGAAACTGTTTAGATATGCAAGAAATAAAAAGTATTTCGACATACAGGCATTCTTTGAAGGACAAAATATTAGAAACATCCATGGCACTGTTTGCCAACAAAGGCATAAAAGGTGTCAAAATGGATGATATTGCCAATGCGCTTTCCATATCCAAACGGACTCTCTATGAGATTTATAGCGACAAAGAGGAACTCTTGTTTGAGGGAGTGAAGAAGTATAGAGCGTTAAGAAGTGAGCACATGAGTATGATAGCTCAGAACAGTGATAATGTTATGGATATAATTCTGCATGCCTATATGTTACAGGTAGAGGAGTTTAAGAAAACCAATCCTGGATTTTATTCAGACATAGAGCGTTATCCCAAAGTCATGAAATATCTCGAAGATGAGCACAGATGTACCCGTAGCCAGTTTCTGAATTTTCTCCGCCGCGGTGTCGCCGAAGGCCATTTCCTTAGCGACATTAACTATGATCTGATTATGAGCATGTTTGACGCATTGGGCAAATATATCATGTCAAACCAGCTTTACATGCGCTATTCCATGGAGGAAGTGTTCCGAAATCTCGTATTCGTTTCGCTGCGTGGAATCTGTACGGTCAAAGGTGTCGAGGTGCTTGATCGCTTTATGACGTGTCCGATAGCTAAAGAATCTCCAAAATAAGTTGTGAAAACTGTTCCATATGGTTTTTCTGCATTGAAGACAACAACTTCCACAAACATATTTCTTTATTACCCCGTTTCCTTATCCTTTCGGTCCCAATCGGGTGGGGCACTGCCGCTTATTCCGTATAGAACTTTATCATCCGTGCCAAAGCCTGTTGGCATACCGGACAAAAATCCGGAACGTCATTTGTTCTCATCCGACAGTTTTCTGTTCCCCGGAAAACGCCTTTGCTCTGATATCCTCCACCTTCTATCATGTCGGCTTTCCCCTCTGCAATGAGATTTTCCCATTTGTTTTTGAAATCATGTTTTGTCGTGAGGTTAGGTTCCCATGGTTCCGTGTCTGTAAAATACATGGGATCATCATTGCCGTAATCATATTCATCACCAAGTCCGCCGAAGCTATGTCCGAACTCATGAACGACAACGGGGCGGAAATTGCTACCTTTTGTGTACGACAGGTTATAGGAATTGTAAATGCCTCCGCCGCCGTATTTGTCGGTGTTGACCAATACGATGATGTGTTCGTATGGGGTTCCGGCCAGAAGGTTGTGAAGCTCTTTAAGATGCAGTGTCGTTAGATAACGGTCCGAATAGAAAGTATCGAAATGTGAGTTCAGAGCCGTTTTCCGCCATATTCCATTGCCTGGTTCGCTTGTGCCGCTGTCATTTGAAGGTGACATTACTACAATGATATTAAATCTGTCGCGCATGCTCTTGAACGGTTCATGGGTGAACAGAGCCTCCGTTGCCTCACCGGCGTCGTTAACAAACTGTTCCATCTCTCCTTCTGTATATCCTTCTGCTATATAGGCAATGTGTATGCAATGCGCTGTATCTGCAGCCTGTTGCAGAGTCTTGTATGGCATAACATTCCGCTCACCGATATGTCGTATCAGAATGTCATTTGGATTGACGTCGTGAGTCATCGAGGCGACAATGCTGTTATGATAGTCTGTCAGTTCAACTGTGATGCTAACACATTTCTTTGGGTAAGGTACAGAGAATATGTTTTCGAACGATTTGGGCACTCGTTTAGCCTCATCGGTCGCAAGCCATTCCTGAAAAAGTGTGGAAAATGAGTGACGGTATATCACCATACCGCTCTTCTTGTCTCTCACCGTAATCTGTCCGTTGCCTTTCAACGGCAGCTCGTCAAGCCTTTGTCTGCGGCCGAACCATCCAGGTATTTTGTTTAGGCCGTCCACGTAGATTGCCTGCCGCTCCGCGTCTCCGGCAAATATATAATCAAGCCGGAGAGTGCTGTTCGTAAAATAGCTATCAAACTGTTGTGCGTATATGCTGCCGCACAATAATATCGTGACAATCAGTAGCTTACTACGTAAACCTTTCATAATTCATTTATTAGTTCCTTTATGTATTCTCTGTTCCAGTCATCGGCATGCTCCGTCTCGTTGTCATACTTCAGTATGTCTATGTCTATCCTCACGATGCCGTTATGCTGCTCCTCTGCTGTCCGTCCACATTCGCGTTCCATTGACTTGATTTCCATTTTAAGTTCCTGCCGTGAAAGTCTGCACGAACCGGAAACCAGCATGTTAAGAAACATACCAGAGGTTATGCCGATTGGTTCTGTCCACATTCGGCGGCTACACTTGGCGTTTCCAATGATGCGACGAATAAGGTTCATGGCCTTAGTCATGTTCCAGTTGTGGTCAATGTTTGTTCCCAACGCGATGATGACAGTATGGTTGTGCTTGTCAGTGGCGGTCATTTATTTTATCCTTTCTGTATTCAGAAACTGTTCAAACTTGTCGCGGTAGCCGTTAAAGACATTGATGTCCACGTCACCGTGTATGCCGTCGACACGTCCATCGGGGCATAGCTGCCAATAGACAAGGCGCACGTCTGGGCGGTATTCGCCGTATCTCGCAATCCATATATTATAATCGCGCTTTATATCGGGGGCCTTGCACAGATATCTGTTGACGAAAGTCTGGCTGACGTAAAGTATCGGGCGCACTCCTGTCTGTCTGCCGACAATTCCCATCCATGTCCTGATGGCCCTGAACAGAACCAGCTCTCCACCCATTTTCTCAATTTGTGTATGACTTGGTTCTACGTCGAGCACTGGCGGGAAATCACCTTTTTTGAAAAAGGAGTGGCGAAGAAAATAGTGAGCCTGTGCTGCGGCGTCAGACTTGGTGGAAAAGAAGTGGTAGGCCCCGCAGATTATTCCATTCCGGCGTGCTTGTCTGTAGTCTGCAGCATAATATCTGTTTCTTATCGAGACACCCTCCGTTGACTTGATATAGACAAACGAAACGGGATAATCCACATTACCGCTCAACTTTTTACTGTTGATTTTACCGAGTTGCGTTATCTTCAGTCTGTTCCAGTGGATGGGATAATATTTGCGTCCCTTTCCATGCTGATAGCGCGATATGTCTATGCCATATATACGGTCGGAAGTGTAGTTCATCCGTTCGCCCCTATAATCTCCGGCATTCCATTCACCCGCCCTGATACTGCCGGGGCTGACTGCAAATCCGAAACCGTCACGTCTGTCGTTTCTCCAGTGGCCTTCGTAGACGCTGCCATCATTGTAAGTGTAGCTTCCGTGGCCTTCCGCATACAGTCCGCGGGCGAACTGTCCGCTGTAAATCCCGTTGAGTCCGACACGCCGGCCGCACACGATTGTGTCGGCGTTCCACATTCCGCTCACAAGTCTTCCGCTGTGGTCGAAAGCTACTCCGACACCATTTTTGGCTCTTTTCAGCCAGATGCCATCCTTCCAAATGCCTCCTTCACATTCCATGAATACCGGAGGAACAGCCGTACTGTCAGCAATGGTGCTCACGCTGATATGTCTTATTTCGAGCCTGTCGCTTCCGGCCGCGTTTTCCAATATCTCTTTGATTCTGCTTTCTTCTGAAATGCGCATGTCGATATAGTCTTGATGGGCGA
Source organism: uncultured Prevotella sp. (assembly GCA_900553965.1). Taxonomy (GTDB): domain Bacteria; phylum Bacteroidota; class Bacteroidia; order Bacteroidales; family Bacteroidaceae; genus Prevotella. Next base: position 15,021 of record USFX01000004.1, on the reverse strand, counting down.
CAACCATGTCATAGCCCTCATCCTGAACATTGTGGACTTCGAGATAATAGCGCATTTCGTCTGCAATGGAATCAAGCTGCCGCAGACGGTATATGGCGGCATCAAGATTGCGCTTCACGATGGCGTGGAGGTCGGCAGCTGTACGTTTCGGCGCCACACCGTATCTTATGGAGTCACGGTGATATGCTATCCCGTTCAGCATGGAGTCTCTTCCAATGCTCCTGAAATAAAATATATCTTTCCCGTCAGCCCGCATGATGTTGTAGGAACATGACGTAATCATACGTGGAGCGCGATGGAAATACGGCGAAACGAACTTCCATAACGCCACGGTCACGATGGTAAGAACAATGATGACGGTCCATCGGGTCAGTGTCTTTTTCTTTATCAGAATATAGTCTGCCATAAAACAGAGACCACACCATAACTTTCAGAAAATCTGATAATTACCGCGTGGTCATTGGATAGTTTGTTCAATATATTACGGAGTGTGTCATCCGTTCATGGACAACAGGAACTCCTCATTGTTCCGAGTATGTATCAAGCGGTCCCGCACGGTGTTCATGGCCTCCATCGGGTTCATCTCGCTGATAAACTTGCGTATAATCCACATACGGTTGAGTGTTGTCGGATCGAGGAGCAGGTCGTCGCGGCGCGTGCTTGACTGTACGAGGTTGACGGCCGGGAATATGCGCTTGTTGCTCAGCGAGCGGTCAAGCTGCAACTCCATGTTTCCAGTTCCCTTGAACTCCTCGAATATCACCTCGTCCATCTTCGAGCCTGTGTCTATCAGGGCGGTGGCGATTATGGTCAACGAACCACCGTTCTCAATGTTACGCGCAGCACCGAAGAAGCGCTTGGGCTTCTGAAGGGCGTTGGCGTCAACACCTCCAGTGAGAACCTTGCCGCTGGCCGGGCTGACCGTGTTGTAGGCGCGGGCCAGACGGGTAATGGAGTCGAGGAAGATGACCACGTCATGGCCACATTCCACCATGCGCTTGGCTTTCTCCAAAACGATGCCGGCAATTTTTACGTGGCGGTCAGCCGGCTCGTCAAACGTTGAAGCAATAACTTCCGCGTTGACGGTGCGGCTCATGTCAGTGACTTCTTCCGGACGTTCGTCGATGAGCAGCATCATGAGATAAGCCTCAGGGTGATTGGCGGCGATGGCGTTGGCAATGTCTTTCATCAATATGGTCTTACCCGTTTTCGGCTGTGCGACAATCAGCGCACGCTGGCCTTTGCCGATAGGGGAGAAGAGGTCGACAATGCGCACACTAGGGTTGGTAGTGGCGGCATCACCACAGAGTCGGAATTTCTCGTCAGGGAAAAGTGGTGTCAAATGTTCAAAAGACACGCGGTCACGGACCTCTGCCGGATCACGTCCGTTGATGGAATTGACGTTGCTCATGGCGAAATACTTCTCGGTCTCATGCGGCGGACGCACGGTACAGTCAACGACATCACCCGTCTTCAGACCGTATTTCTTTATCTGCTGCGGCGAGACATAGATATCATCTGGAGAAGACAGATAGTTGTAGTCGCTTGAACGCAGGAAACCATAACCGTCAGAAAGCACTTCGAGAACACCATTACCGGGAATGAGGTCAGCAAAATCAAACATGGCATTTGGGGCGTTAGCAGACTGTGGAGCATGTGGGAACTCCATGTTTGACTGATGTATTGTCGGACGATCGAATATGTCAAGTGTCGGCATGGCCCCCTGATCTTCAATAGGGATGTCGACCATCGTTATAAAGTCGGTGCCGTCACCGGGGTCGCCATCCCAGACACCATCTTGAGTCATGCCATCTTGACTACGCTGGGCCATCTTTTCCTGAAGTTGCGCCAAAAGGCCTTTGTCTTCCGTCGCATCCTCTCCTGTGACGGCAGTTGCAAACTCTGCCTCCGGAACAACGGGAGTGGCCGTTTCCGCTTCTGGTGTCTCTTCCGTCTGCGTCTGTACTTCGGGAACAGTTTCCACTTCGGGTGTATTCTCTGCCTGCGGCGCTTCTACAGGAACCTCCTCTTCAACCTTGGGCTGCTTGGGTTTACGCCCTCTTTTGGCAGGAGTCTTCGGAGCTTCAAGTGGCGTGGACGTTGCGACTGTCTGTGCCACGATGTCCTCCAAATCTGTCACCGGCAGATCGCTGAACAGTGACGCGGGTTTAGCTTCAGTAACTTTTCCCTGCCTGTTCTTCAAGTCAAAGTTCTCACCTTCCTTACCGTTGACGGTATAGACTTTGTTCGTATCCTTCTTGACTATTCTTGTTCTTTTTCGTTTTGGGGTAGCCATGGCGCTAGCAGCACTTTCTTCGGCCGCTCTGTCCAAAATGGCATAGACCACTGTCTCCAACTCGTCATCGGGAGATACTTTCACACCCATCTGTTCCGCGATACCCATCAATTGAGGGATATCCATGGACTCCAGTTCTTCTTTCGTGTACATACTATTATCAGAGTATACTTAAATTCTTGCTTTGGATTTTTTTGAGATAGGAACGTTTCGCGAACGGAAACGCTGTTTCAAAGACGATGCAAAGGTAATGAATATTTTTAAACTGACAAAATAAAAGTCCGATAAATGTTCGCGGGTACTCGGGATATTCGTTCATGCAGTGCAGTGGCGGATTTGCATCCAATGGCTGTCTTCCGAACAACTGTGACAAACTTTTCGGCCGGTACTTCTAATTTTCCAGTTCTTTATATATTAATGTGTAGGCTTGACATAAGCGATTTTGGATTTTACGATAACGACAAAAAATATCAGTGGCGTATATCGGCATGGAGACTCCATTATGGTACATTCCTGACGACAAGCGTAAATTTTTATGGCGTTGAAAATGATGTTACAGTGGTATCACTCAAGTTTACCTCCACAAGTATTGATGCGAATTTATTCGGCAGAGGCCTTATTTTGGTCCTAAAAGCGCTGAATTTTCACACAATCTGCAATTGACTGATAATCAATGTATTCTGTATAATAAGATGACGAAGGCGTTTTTCTGGTTTGCAATAAGGCCATACCGAGGTCGCAACTAGTACCTTGCTGCATTGCAACGGCGTGCTTATTGCAACCCCAGAAAGCCCTCGTTAGTCTACCGCCACGGTTTCCATAAAAATGAAGTGAAATAGTGTTTTTCGTACTTTGCAAAAACATATTCAGTGGATTTCTGAAGTGTTAAATTCTTAATAATTTTCTTGCATAACGGATATGGTCTCAGTTTTTACCATATATCTTTAAATAGTGTGTTTCAATATGCGGCTATTGTTCGTACAGAGCCGTGTCTCCATGTCCATTACGCAAATAAAACAATCAGCGACAGGAAGGATGGCATTTACACGTCACTTCCGGACTGTTGTCTGTTGTCAAATATCGCGGACTATTTTTTGGATTATCCCCGATTTCTCCTTACCTTTGTAGTCAGATTATGTCACAACCATTAGCAGAAAGACTCAGACCGCGGACGCTCGACGACTATATAGGCCAGAAACATCTGGTGGGCGAGGGAGCGGTGTTGCGCCGGATGATAGACGCCGGGCGCATCTCTTCTTTTATCCTTTGGGGGCCTCCCGGCGTCGGTAAAACCACGCTGGCCCAGATTGTTGCCGGTCGCCTGAAGACCCCGTTCTACACGCTGAGTGCCGTGACGAGCGGTGTCAAGGATGTGCGCGACGTGATTGACCGGGCGGGGAAGAACCGCTTCTTCAACGAAGCCTCGCCAATCCTGTTCATCGACGAAATCCACCGTTTCTCAAAGTCGCAGCAGGACTCCCTCCTCGGGGCTGTCGAGCGCGGAACGGTGACGCTGATAGGAGCGACGACCGAAAACCCGTCGTTCGAGGTCATCCGCCCGTTGCTCTCCCGCTGCCAACTCTATGTCCTCAAGCCGCTCGAAAAGGAAGACCTTGAGGGATTGCTCCGGCGCGCCGTCACACAGGATGTAGTCCTGCGCGAACGTGACATAGAGCTACGCGAGACAGCTGCTCTCCTTCGCTACTGCGGAGGTGACGCCCGCAAGCTGCTCAACATCCTCGAACTTGTCGTCGAATCGCTGGCCAGCGAACCGAAGGCTGTCATAACCGACGAAGTTGTCGTGCGCAGTCTGCAACAGAATCCGCTGGCATACGACAAGGACGGCGAGATGCACTATGACATCATCTCCGCCTTCATCAAGAGCATCCGTGGCAGCGACCCCGATGCTGCCGTCTATTGGCTCGCGAGGATGATTGAGGGTGGGGAAGACCCCAAATTCATCGCCCGACGGCTTGTCATCAGTGCGGCTGAGGACATCGGGCTGGCCAATCCCAACGCCCTGCTGCTGGCCAATGCGGCTTTTGACGCCGTTCAGAAGATAGGATGGCCCGAAGGACGGATACCGCTGGCCGAGGCTACGGTCTATCTGGCGACAAGCCCGAAGAGTAATTCGGCCTATCTGGCCATCGACAAAGCGCTCGACCTCGTGCGCCGCACCGGCAACCAACCCGTTCCGCTTCACATACGCAACGCGCCGACGAAGCTGATGAAAGACCTCGGCTACAACGACGGATACAAATATCCCCACGACTATCCCGGCCACTTCACGCCGCAGCAGTATATGCCCGACGAGCTGACGGCGGAGCGCATCTGGCACGGCCAGCACAGTCCTGCGGAGGAAAAACTCTGCCAACGGATGGCCGGCTTATGGAGAGAGAGATACAGCAACTGACGAAATCCGGGACCGGAGGCATGCCTCCACGATGTCCCTATATATATAAGGTGTAATAAAATGAAGATAACTGTTTTAGACGGATATGGAATGAATCCCAGTGACCTCTCGTGGAAAGGGCTTGAGGAGCTGGGGGACGTCACGGTATATCCACGCACTTCGCCTGATAAGGTTGTGGAGCGCAGCCGTGATGCGGAGATACTGCTGACGAACAAGGTTGTGATAGGACGTGAAACCATCGCGGCGCTGCCGAAGCTGCGCTATGTCGGCGTTCTGGCCACGGGCTATAACGTGGTGGACGTCGACGCGGCACGAGAACATGGCGTGACCGTGACCAACGTCCCGGCCTACAGCACAGACAGCGTCGTACAGATGACCTTGTCGCACATTCTCAACATCACGGGACGGGTCGCCCATTACGCCCGTCTCAACCGTGAAGGCCGGTGGAGCGCGAGTCCCGATTTCTGCTATTGGGACACGCCGCTGACGGAGCTGTCGGGCAAGACTATCGGAATTGTCGGACTAGGAAATATCGGTATGAAGGTGGCCTCGATGGCGCGCTGTCTCGGAATGGACGTGTTCGCCCTGACAGGAAAGGACTCGGCCACACTGCCCGACGGCATACAGAAGACAACGCTCGACGGACTGCTTGGCGTAAGTGACGTCCTCACGTTACACTGTCCGCTGACGGAAAAGACGCGGAATATGATTAACGCCGAAACAATCGGACGGATGAAACACGGGGCCATACTCATCAATACCGGCCGTGGCCCGCTGGTCGACGAACAGGCTGTCGCCGACGCGCTCGTCTCGGGCCAGCTCGGGGGCTACGGGGCCGATGTGATGTGCTCGGAACCTCCATCTGCCGACAATCCGCTGTTCTCTACCCCCAACGCATTCATAACTCCGCACATAGCATGGGCTACGCTGGAAGCACGCCAGCGGCTGATGGACACGGCCGTGGCCAACGTGCGCATGTTCATCGCAGGAAATCCTCAGAACGTCGTCAACGGATAGGAACGGATGGAACAGGAAATCGCACTTGAACCGCTTATAAAAATCATCGAGCTGCTCGGAACCTTTGCCTTTGCCATTTCAGGAATACGCCACGCCGCCGCCAAGCATTTCGACTGGTTCGGCGGCTATGTCTGCGGAGTGGCCGTGGCTATCGGCGGCGGAACGATACGCGATGTGCTTCTCGGTACGACGCCGTTCTGGATGACGACCCCCATCTACCTCATCTGTACGGCCGTGGCGCTCGGCGTCGTCATTGTCTTTGCCCGCTACATGGAGTTTCTGAGCAATGCATGGTTTGTCTTCGACACCCTCGGACTGGCTCTCTTCACCATCGCCGGCATGCAGAAAAGCCTTGCTTTCGGCCAGCCGTTCTGGGTCGCCGTCATCATGGGATGTATCACGGGAGCCGCGGGTGGAGTCATACGCGACATACTGCTGAACAATGAGCCTGTGATTTTCCGTAAGGAGATTTATGCCATTGCCTCCGTTCTTGGCGGTGTGACTTATTGGGGATTGCAGGAAGCAGGGCTTCCGCTCGGCGTTACGGCCGTGGCCGGCTTTGCCGTGACGTGTGCCATAAGGTTTCTTGCCGTCAGATACCATATCTCGCTTCCGGTCCTGAAGGATGACACCACTGACGGCGAATAGATATTTAGGTGTCTGTATGGAAACGGTGAGATGAGGATATATAAACGGAATGAGGTTCATGCAACGTTTGCATGAACCTCATTCCGTTTATATCATACAGTCTCTTTTTCTATTCCTTTGCCGGCTTCTTGTCTTTGCCGCCGCGTCTGTTTTTTCCTCCTCGGTGTCCTCCTCGCCGGCCATGACTGCCACCACGGTTGCGTCCGTGCTGAGACTTGCTGCGTCCTGCCGCTTTATATTCCGGTGCCTCGCCCAATCCATCAGGCAGCGGCTTCTTTTCGATTTCCTTGCCGAGGAACTGCTCTATCTGCTTGAATCTGCTGATGTCGCGGTCGCTGATGAACGTAATTGCCGTTCCGTCGCGGTCGGCACGGGCCGTGCGGCCGATGCGGTGAACATAGTCTTCGGAGTCGTGGGGAACGTCATAATTGATGACCATCTGTATGTCGTCGATGTCTATGCCGCGGGCAACGATGTCAGTGGCCACGAGCACGTCCTTATGGCCGGTCTTGAAGTTATACATGACCACGTCGCGCTCCTGCTGGGTGAGGTCGCTATGCATCGCGCAACAGTTGATTTTCATGCGGCGCAGCTCCCGGTCGATGTCCTTGACCTTGTCCTTCTTTCCCGAGAATATGATGACACGCTGGAGCTCGCCCGCGCTGAAGAGATGGCGGATTATTCCGAGTTTCTGGGTGTCGTAGCAGACATATGCCGACTGCTTTATCTTTTCGGCCGGCTTGCTCACGGCAATCTTGATTTCCACTGGGTCGTTAAGCAGACTGCGCGCCAGCTGCTGTATCTTGTCGGGCATCGTGGCTGAGAACATGATTGTCTGACAGTCCTTCGGCAGGTCCTTGGCTATCTGAAGGATGTCGTCACTGAAGCCCATGTCAAGCATGCGGTCGGCCTCGTCCAGCACGAAGAAGCTCACGCGGCTGAGGTCAACATTGCCCGTACGGATGTGGCTGAGCAGACGGCCCGGTGTGGCAATCACCACGTCGGCGCCCATTCTCAGGCTCTTCATCTCCTGATCGTATCTGTTGCCGTCGTTGCCGCCATAGACAGCGACGCTGCTCACAGTGTCGAGGTAGTAGCCGAAGCCTTGCATGGCCTGGTCTATCTGCTGTGCCAGCTCCCGGGTCGGCGACATGATGACACAATTGATGGCGTCGCCGGGAAAGCCGCCGTCGTCAAGCAGGCTCAGTATGGGCAGCAGATAGGCTGCCGTCTTGCCTGTTCCGGTCTGCGCCACTCCGATAATGTCGCGGCCGTCAAGTATTTCCGGAATACATTTTTCCTGAATTGGTGTACATTCCTCGAAGTGCATGTCGTCCAATGCGTCGAGGATATTGTCGTTTAGATATGTATCTTCAAATCTCATTTGTCAGTTGGGTGCTTTTTTATAACAGTAATATGCAATGAATGTATATAATATGTTGGGAATCCACGCTGCAAGCATAGGCGGAGTGTTGGCATTGATGGCGAACGTCGCGCAAACTGTCTGCAGCAGAATGTAGGAGAAGCTGAGGGCCATACCAATACCCAAGTAGAGTCCCATGCCGCCCTTCCGCTTGCGCGAACTCAGGCTCAGACCGATGACCGTAAGGATGAACGACGCAAAACTGGTCGCTATGCGCTTGTGATATTCAACCTCATACTGGACCACATTGCTTGAACCGCGGTCCTTCTGTTTGGATATGTAGCGTTTCAGCTCCGGACTTGTGAATGTCTCCTGCTGACCTTTGCTGAAGACGAGGTCCATCGGCTCCATGATAATCATGGTGTCGATCTCCATACCCGACGTGATGTGCTCGCGCATTCCTTTCAGTGTCCTGATTTTGTAGTTGATTGCTTTCCAGTGGTAACGGCTGTCGGATATGGTGTCGTACTTTATGACGTTGGCCGTCATGTGGCTGATAAGTTTCTTGTTCTCGAATTTATCAAGGGAGAAACCGTAGCCCGTCTTGTGCTTGTCGTCATACTGGCTGATGTATGCAATCACGCCCTTGTCCACCTGCAGCTGCACATTGCTGGCCGTCGTGTTCTTCTTGCTGTTCTTGTATTGCGATTCAAAATTGTGTCTCACGACGGTTCCCTGCGGTATGACGTAGGCTCCAAGATAGAAGTTGAGGATGGAGATCATGGCCGCCGAAATCATGTAGGGCCGCAGCAGACGCTTGAAACTCATGCCGCAGGCAAGCATGGCGATAATCTCTGAGTTGCCGGCCAGCTTTGATGTGAAGAATATCACGGCAATGAATACAAACAGCGGACTGAACAGATTGGCGAAGTAGGGGACAAAGTTGGCATAATAATCGAATACTATCGCGCGCAACGGAGCGTGATAGGTTGTGAACTTTGCCAGATTTTCATTGACGTCAAAGACGATGGAAATGGATATGATAAGGACTATCGAATAGATATACGTACCTATGAACTTCCGTATTATATATCCGTCGAGCTTCTTTATATGTGTGAGTGGATTAAGCGTCCGCATCATCCGCATGGCTTTGGATGCCATTCCGGATGACCGCAATCTGCGCATTCCCGCGAGATGCCGCCAGCGCAATATCGCTCTCAGCCGATTAGTTTTGCCTTGTTTCATCTCTCCGGTTTATATTCGTCTCATCATTTTCTCTACTACGCTGCGCTTCCATTGCGTGAAGTCACCGTTGATGATGTGCTCTCTCGCATCAGAAACAAGCCTGAGATAGAAAGACAGATTGTGGATGCTGCCTAATTGGAGGGCCAGAAGTTCCTGCGCTTTAAAGAGATGGTGCAGATATGCCTTTGTGTGAATGCGGTCAGTGACGCATCCGCTGGGGTCTATCGGCGAAAAGTCGTTCTCCCATTTCTTGTTGCGCATGTTCATCGTACCGTCGTAAGTGAACAGCATTGCATTGCGGCCGTTGCGTGTCGGCATGACACAGTCGAACATATCGACGCCACGTTCGATGGCTTCGAGGATGTTCCACGGCGTTCCGACGCCCATCAGATAGCGCGGCTTGTCTTTCGGCAGGATTTCGTTGACGACCTCAATCATCTCATACATCACTTCCGTGGGCTCTCCGACAGCCAACCCTCCGATAGCGTTGCCGTCCGCGCCCTTGTCTGCTACGAACTTCGCGGCCTCACGGCGGAGGTCCTTGAACGTGCATCCCTGTACAATGGGGAACAGGCTCTGGCTATGGCCGTACAGCGGTTCCGTCTCATTGAAGCGCCTGATGCAGCGGTCGAGCCACCTTTGCGTCATCCCAAGGCTCTTCTTTGCATACTGATAGTCGCTCTGCCCGGGAGGACATTCGTCGAAAGCCATCATGATGTCGGCACCGATTATGCGCTCGGTGTCCATCACGTTCTCCGGTGTGAATATGTGTTTTGAACCGTCGATGTGGGAACGGAACTCGCAGCCCTCTTCCCTGAGCTTCCTTATTCCAGTGAGAGAAAAGACCTGAAAGCCGCCAGAATCGGTCAGGATAGGGTGGTTCCAGCCGTTGAAACGGTGCAGTCCTCCGGCCTTGCGGAGCGTGTCAAGTCCGGGGCGCAGATAGAGGTGATACGTATTTCCCAGTATTATCTGCGCCTTCACCTGCTCTTCAAGTTCGGCGATATGCACACCCTTTACGCTTCCGCATGTTCCGACGGGCATGAAGATAGGGGTCTTTATCTGTCCGTGGTCAGTGGTAATAAGTCCGGCACGGGCATCCGACGCATTGTCTTCATATTGCAATTCAAACCTCATGCCTTCTTTTCCTCCTCCTCGATTTCAAAATTCAACGAATTGTCGACCATCTCGTCCGTCAATGCGAAATTCCAAACATCAGTCACGTTCTCAACATAATGGAACTCCACTCCACGGCGGTACTCCTCTGGTATTTCCTCCACGTCTTTGCGGTTCTCGGCACACATCACAATATCCGTAATGCCGGCGCGCTTTGCGGCGAGAATCTTTTCCTTTATTCCGCCGACAGGGAGAACCTTTCCGCGCAGGGTTATCTCTCCGGTCATTGCCGTATTGCGGCGCACCTTGCGCTGTATGAGCGCAGAAGCAATGGATGTCGCAATCGTTATACCGGCCGACGGGCCGTCTTTCGGCGTAGCTCCCTCCGGCACGTGGATATGGATGTTCCAGTTGTCGAAGATGCGGTAGTCTATCTTCAGCGTGTCGGCATGAGCCTTGACGTACTCCAGTGCGAGCACAGCCGACTCCTTCATGACGTCGCCGAGGTTTCCCGTCAGCGTGAGTTTTGAGCCCTTGCCCTTGCTCAGGCTTGTCTCGATGAAGAGAATCTCCCCTCCGACACTTGTCCATGCCAGTCCCGTGACCACGCCGGCATAATCATTACCTTGATATATATCACGGTAGAACGGTGGCTTGCCCAACAGACTTTCAATCTCAGCCGGCGTAATCTTGCTGTACGGAAGTGCTCCGTCCTTAGCCTTCATGAACGCCAGTTTGCGGAGAGCCTTGTTGATTTGCTTCTCCAACTGACGCACACCGCTTTCGCGAGTATACTGCTCGATGATCTTCTCTATGGCCGGCTTACTGAAGTTCAGCCTCTTCTCGTCGTCAAGTCCTGTGTTTTCTTTCTCCTTAGGAATGAGATGACGTTTCGAAATCTCCGTCTTCTCTTCAGTGATATATCCGCTCACCTCTATGACTTCCATGCGGTCAAGCAACGGCCGTGGAATGGTGTTGAGGTCATTGGCAGTGGCTATGAAGAGAACTTTTGACAAATCATAGTCGACATCAAGGTAATTGTCGTGGAATGCCATGTTCTGTTCCGGGTCGAGAACCTCCAGCAATGCCGACGAAGGATCACCGTTGACGGTGTTCCGCGTGACCTTGTCAATCTCGTCGAGAATGAATACGGGATTGGAAGAGCCGGCCTTCTGTATGTTCTTGATGATACGTCCGGGCATGGCTCCGATGTACGTACGACGATGACCGCGTATCTCAGCCTCGTCATGAAGTCCGCCCAGCGACATACGAACGTACTTGCGCTTCATGGCCGTCGCGATACTCTTTCCAAGACTTGTCTTTCCGACTCCCGGAGGGCCGTAGAGACAGATGATGGGCGATTTGAGATCACCGCGCAGACTCAGCACGGCAAGATATTCGAGTATGCGTTCCTTGACCTTTTCCATGCCGTAGTGGTCCTTGTCAAGCACCTTCTTGGCACGGTTCAGGTTCAAGTCATCCTCCGTGTATTTTCCCCACGGCAGGGCGACGAAAGTCTGGAGATACGTCAGCTGCACATTATATTCAGGACTTTGCGGGTTAAGCTGGTCGAGTTTGTCCAGCTCCTTGAGGAAAATCATTTCCGTCTCGCCGGACCAAAGCATTTCCGACGCTTTCTCCATAAGCTCTTTCCGTTCCGGCGAACTCTCCCCGTTGCCGATTTCGGCCTGCATGTTCTTTATCTGCTGCTGGAGGAAATAGTTCCGCTGCTGCTCGTCAATGTCGTCGCGGGTCTTGTTCTTTATGTCCTGTTTGAGGCTCTGCAGGGACAGCTCGCGGCTGATGATGCGCAGGGTGTTGAACAGTCGCTCCTTGATGGAATCCATGGCGAGCAGCGACACCTTCTCACCGATGGAGAACAGCATGTTTGAGCAGATGAAGTTGAGTGCCATGACATCGTTGTGGACATTCTTTATGGCAAACGATGCCTCTTCCGGAATATCGTCGTTCATCTTCACATATTCCGTCGTCGTCTGCCGCAGGTCCTCCATAGCGGCCATGAATTCCGTGTCGCCCTTGTCCGGAAGAATCTCCTTTGCGGGCACAACCTTACCCACGAGATAAGGTTTGCGGCGCACGACACTTTCCAGCGTCAGGCGTCCCAGACCCTGCACGATTGCCGTCATGGTGCCGTTCGGCAGTGTCAGTATCTTAACGACGCGGGCATATACGCCATATCCAAACAGGTCATTCTTGGACGGCTCTTCCACCTCCGGGTCGTTCTGGCATATTATTCCGATTATCGTCCCGTTCTTCTCCGCCTTTTTCACCAGCGCTATGCTTGATTCCCGGCCAATCATTATCGGCGAGACAACACCGGGAAAGAGCACGAGATTTCTGACGGGAAGTACCGGAGTCGTATCCGGCAAATTCATGTCTGACAGATCACCGAAGTCACCTTCAATGTCCGCAATCATCGAAAAAGCCTTGTTATTTTGCTTACTATCCATTAACGTTTTTATCTTTTGGGGTGCAAAGTTACGCAATTAAATTGAAAAGTAGAAGCCGAAGCACCTATTTTTATAATGTACGCGTATATAAAACAAAAAAAGAGATGACCCGTTGTCACCTCCATAGCATTGTACGCCTGCAGGGGTTCGAACCCTGGACACCCTGATTAAGAGTCAGGTGCTCTACCAACTGAGCTACAAGCGCATCTTTCGTTTTGCGGGTGCAAAGGTAGTCACTTTATTTCGTTCCACCAAACTTTTTCCCGACTTTTTGAAGATAACGACTCATATTTCCCGTAAACGAAGCCCATCACTGCCATATTGCATGCTTTCATCAGCGATTTCCGTCCTTGTTCCCAAAAGCCTTTTCTTCCGGCGAGAGATAAAATGCGCCTGTCATACGGCTGTATCTTTCATCCCCGATGACGATTGTGTCTGCCTCTACGTCACGTCCAGGATGCTGCTGCGAATATGCCAGCAGAACGCGCTTGGCCGGTTTGCGTGCCGTCGTCCTAACGTGACAGATGCGCTTCAGATGAAGTCCGGCTATGGCTGCGGCTGAATCCATGTCGCCAGCGCAGTCGGTCGGGACGATGACGGAAATCTCTCCGGCGTCTGACAACAGCCTGCCGGCAACCGTCATCAGCTCTCCGTATGTCAGGGACGACGTGTGGCGTGCAGCCGTCCGCCTGCCATCCGGACACATCAGGGCCTCCGTGAAGAACGGCGGATTGCAGACAATGGCATCAAACATCCCTTCCATTATCTCTTGAACGGCGACTTTAACAGCCTTGATACGTCCGGCAAACGGAGAGGCGGCGAAATTTTCTGCGGCTTGCTCCACCGTCTCGATGTCAATGTCGACAGCCGTTATGTCCGCCAGCGGAAATCGCTGGGCCATCATAAGGGCAATCAGTCCCGTTCCGGTTCCTACGTCGAGGATGCGTGGGTGTGGGACTCCGCCAGGTACGCCGGCCCATGCTCCGAGCAGCGTGCCGTCCGTCCCCACCTTCATCGCGCACCGTTCCTGCCAGACGGTGAACTGCTTGAATCTGAAATAATTATTGGACACCGGATGAAGTTGTCGTTAAACTGTCATTCTGCATTTTCGTTGAACATCTGCTCAGCTCTTTCAAGGTCTTCTGGTGTATCGATTCCGACGGTCTCAACATCCGTCAGTCCGACCTTAATCCTATAGCCGTTCTGCAGCCAGCGCAGCTGTTCGAGGCTTTCAGCAATCTCAAGCGAGCTCTGAGGCAAACCGGTTATCTCCGCCAGAACATTTCTTCTGTATGCGTACAGGCCTATGTGCTTCAGGAAGGGATAGGCCGATGGCCATTCCTCCTGCTCCTTGCCGCGGACAAACGGGATGACGCTGCGGCTGAAATACATGGCATATCCGTTGTTGTTGACCACGATTTTAGGAGAATTAGGATTGCTGATGGCTGCCATGTTGCTGCCAAACGGCTTGCCGAGAGTGGCAATCTGCGTTTCCGCGTCATCGAAGCAACGGCAGACGGTCTCAATCTGCGAGCGGTGGATGAACGGCTCGTCGCCCTGAACATTGACCACGACGTCAAAGTCACCGCCAATCTTTTCCATTGCCTCCTCAATGCGGTCGGTTCCGCTCTTGTGGTCCGGCGATGTCATGACGACACGCCCTCCGAACGCCTCGACGGCGTCATAGATCCGCTTGTCGTCCGTCGCCACATAGGCATCATTGAGCACCGAAGCCACCTGACGATAGACGCGCTCTATCACATACTGTCCACCGAGCATGGCAAGCGGCTTGCCAGGAAATCGGGTAGAGACATATCTTGCCGGAATAATTCCTATAAACTTCATATCTTGCCTTTATATTAATGTTATTGTTACAGTGATGCAAAGGTACGATAAAAATATGAGATGGAGAAAAACAGCTCTTTACTATTTTAAGACAACATCACGGTTCTTCCATTTAACGAAACGCATTAATGTGGAAACTCTGCCCCTCGTATGGGCGCGACATGTCGAAGTTACATCATGTTTTGTTGAAAATATTCCTGTTTTAAAGCCAACGAGAAGAGGGACTTTTCAAAATTAATCGCCCATGTACGCAAATATCGCAAGCATGAGCGTATCAAAATTTAGGGGTGCCGGATAAAATGAATTTACATAATTTTCAATAGGCTGATATACTGCGACTTACGGACGGCAGTTTCCCCTCCATTTCGCAACGGGGTTGCGATGATTCTGCCGTAAAGACCTCCCGGGGTTGCAATAAGGCCCTTACGGCGATGCGACGGGGCCGCCGCTGCACTCTGACAACGGCCCCGTTGCAGACCAATAAGGCCCTTACAGCAGAAAAACGGGAGCTTTTCCGGACAAAAAGTGCAAGCAAAAACCAGCGGTTTTCCCCGTTCTGGAAACGCCGTAAGGCCCTCCCGGGGGCGATGCGACGTCCGGAAGTGAC
>USFX01000003.1 GCA_900553965.1 uncultured Prevotella sp. | reverse complement strand
CTGCCACATCTCGTAGGCCTGCTGCACCTGCTCGCGACGTGTGCCGTTGCGCGACTTCATGTCCTGCGCCTGAGCGGCTGCGTATGCCGCCTCGGCCTGCGAGAGCTTCGCCTTGATGTCGGGCGCCTCAAGCACCACGAGCGTGTCGCCGCGGCGCACGCGGTCACCATCCTTCACGCGTATCTCCCTGACACGCGCAGGCACCTTGCCCGACAGTCTGTAGTCGGTCGTCTCTGCCTCACCCTGTATTGTTTTGGGACGCTCGGGCAAGCTCAGCCCCACGATAATTACTGTCACGATGACGCCAATGAGTACAAGCGCCACGGCGATGACAACTGTGAAATTCTTTTTCTTCTTCATATTCTTTATATTCTTTTTGTATTTCCTTTCCCCACCAAAATGAGAAGCAGTTATTTGGTTCTTTATTTGTCGGCAGAATTAATACAGCGGTGAAATTTACATCCCCGACATGGTTTATACTGAGTGCCAAAAGCCTTATCACAAAGTAAAACGCCCCATATTGCAAAGTAATATAAGTTATATTGGTCACCAATATAACTTATATTGGTCGGTAAAATAACTTATTTTACTTCATGGATTGGCCGGGGTGAAGTCATGATTACTACCGTTTTGCATTGTAACGGCATCCTTTTTTGGGGCCATACGATATGTCCGTCGTATTGTTTGTTCCGTTGACAGATATTCTTTATGCCTATTGATATACGTTTCCCAAGGCTTTCCTCATATACACATCCGTCAGCCTCAGGTCCACCTGCGCCGTGACACTCTCCGCGTGCGCCGCCAGCCATGCCGTCTGTGCTTCGAGCACGTTGCTCACCGGGATGACGCCCTCGCGCATGCCGAGCGTGGCGTGGCGCAGGTTTTCGTCGGCTTCCTCGCGGCTGTTCACGGCCGTACGCAGCCGCTCTACCGCCTCATCCAGCCGTCTGCGGCACTGGCTCACCTGCAGCTTCACCTTCTCGCGCGTCTCCTCCAGCTCATAGCGCGCCATGGCGGTCTCAGCCTTCGCAGCCTTCACCTTATATACGCGCTCGCCGAAGGTGACAATCGGTACGTTAACCATCACGCCGACACTCCACATGCCCTTGAAATTGCGTTCGAAACTGTTGAAAACCGACGGGTTCGACCCTATCCAGCCACCCGTAAGCGCCACCGTAGGCAGATATTCGGCACGCGCCAGCCGCACCTTGTTGCGGTGGATGTCGGCTGAAAGGCTCAGCGCACCCAGCTCGGGACGCAGCGAGAATGCCGTGCGCACGTCGTCGCTGACCGGCAACGTCCCGTCCGTACACGCCGCAATCAGCGCCTCGGCCTCAGCCTTAAATCCGTCCGCAAGCCGTGCGCCGCCGGAAATACCGCCCGCCGACACCTCAGAACCGTCGGGAACAACCTCCCCGCCGCCGCACAGCCCGTCCTCGGGCATCACCCGCGTGTCCATCGGCAGCCCGCACAGGCGGCAGAGCACCATCTGCGACAGCGCCAGACCGTTGTTCACCTGTATCAGCGCCACGCGCGCCTCGTTCACCTTTACCCTTACGCTCAGCCCGTCGGCCTTCGTGGCCACTCCGTCGGCAATCATCTGCTGCACGTCGCCGTCGAGCTTCTCCACCAGCCGCAGATAACCCTCGGCCAGCCGCTTCCGCCCGAGCAGCGAAACAATCTGCCAGTATGTCTCGTCGACGCTCACCGCCACTTCCTGACGCGCAAGTTCGAGCTTGTGTCCGGCGATGCGCTCCAAGTCTCTCGTAATGCTGTTGTACGCCGCAATGCGTCCGCCCATGTATACGGGCTGCGTGAGCATGACGGCGGCGGCCACCATGTTCCTCGTGTCCGTGCGCAGCGCGTCTACCAGTCCTCCGCCCAGTCCGTTGAGCGCCCCGGTAATGCCGTCAAGCGTTCCGGCCAATCCGCCAAGCGCCCCACCCGCGCCGTCGGGCAGCGGCACCATCTGCGAAACCGACGTGCCGACATTCCCTATCGCATCCTTCTGCTCGTCGCTGAGCAGCGAAATCTCCCGGCTTGTGTGCATATACACGCCCGTAGCCGACACTCTCGGCATGTATTTCGTGCGTGCCGCCTTATGCTCATACGTCGCCGCCCGCAGCCTCTCACCGGCCATGCGCAGCTCCTTGTTGTTGCGTACGGCCAGCGCGCGGCAGCTGTCGAGCGAAAGCACGGCCGAAATCTCTTCCTGTGCCATAGTTTTTCCGCCGGCAAACAGCAGGAGCACCAATAAAAAGTCTGTTCTTTTCATTTCCTGTTGATATGTTTTATTATCTTACTTATATTCTTTACGATTACCGTCTTTCTCTTTTACGATTATCGTCTTATCTCTTTTAGATTACTGTCTTACCTCTTTTACGATTGCCTTTATCTTCTTTACAGAAACCGCAGATGTCTCCATCCTCCGTTTCCCGGGTGCAAAGTTCGTCAAAATCCTCCGTACCCGTACAATGCGCACAAAGGGGATATTGGTCGATATAACGGATGCAAACATTAAAATCCGCATTTATATCAATAAAAACAGATATTTTTGTCTACCGTTTGACGGATTTGTATTATTTAGAGATTATGAATCAATCTGCATGAAAAGAAATAAGCCACCACGTTTTAGGAATTATCAATCTCAATATTGACAATTCACTTACCGTTTATCTATGTACTTGAACAAATAAAGAACACCGCTGTCAATAGGAATGAAATAAAAAAGGATAACCGTCACTATCGACAGTTATCCGTAAAAATAAAAACGCCTCCCGAATATGCTGTCTTGTAACACGCAGGGGAGACTTAACATGTCACTGAAAGCCAATCATAGTTGTCTTAATCTTCTGAGAACATTGAAAATATGACTATCTTTCATTCCTGATTCTTCATAGTCTCTTTTTTCATCATCCCAAAGATAATCAACCAATGATAATATATTGTTTTTCTGGTTTCCTGTCAGGATCTGTTTGACATAAGCATTGTTCATGTCAAAACCACACTCTTCAATCCAAGAGTTTTCTTTTAACAACGCTGTGCGTGCATCCTGAATGTTGTTGGCCATGACACAGCCTAACATCTGACAATTCTCAACAGGCAGATCTTCGTTCGGACCTTCGGTGTATCCTTCATCTGTATAGAATATATATTCATTCATACATTCATTACCAACTTATATCGTTTATATTACTCAAACTTGTATGCATTGTCGATATTTGTTCATAATTGAGGAAACGGACACGGTTTTCAATGGACTTGAACATAGATACATGTATCTTATCTTCAAACTCCTTTTTGCGGCTGATATCGGCTACGATATAGAATCCGGCAAAGAAGTCCTGAAGCTCGTAGAATTTGGAAAGTGAGTTTTTTATATCGGTAGTATGCTCTACTTCATAAAAATCAGAAGGCATTTCCCGTTCATTGAACCATATAACATCCACGGTCTTTGCTTTCCTCAATAAATTATCGTATGTGAACTGTGGCAATCTGACTGTATCTGTTATGTCTCCTAAACGCTTGTCTAAAAACAATCTGTTTTTATCCTGTGCCGGAATATATGTTGTCTTGTTCTTGTACTTGCCGATTTCAACAAGCAGTCCTTGATAATATCCATGACTGAACTGTTCCTCGCTCTGCTTATTTCCTGCTTTCAGGGCAAATTTGCGGAGCACCTGTTCGCGTGCCTCTTCCAAAGCCCACAATCCCGGCTGTATTCTGAATATCTCCTTGCTTATCTGTACAAGCCTTCTGACGGTAGCTTCCGGTGTCTTTGTCTTCCATGATGAAAAATCCATCACTTCATTGAGCCGGCGAAGAGTGGCAAATCCTCCCTCTCTTCTTAAAGCCTCAATAACTTGATGTTCCTGTGTATCTTTTCTCATATTTACATACTTAACAACGCTATCTGGTAACTGTTTTGGTTCTGCAAATATACAATAAAAACATGAAATAAAATACCGGCATATTAAGGAAATCCGAAAAATGTTCGGAATAGGGCACATGTCTTTATTATATATAAATGTGGCCCATGACTTTAAACATGCAAATCAACAGAATCGGCATTGGTCAATACAAAGGCTAAATATGAGGAAATGCACATTTATAGCGAGAAAAGCGGATATTATCGTTTACTATTTGACGGATTTATGCTATTTTTGCATACAACAAACAACATATTTATCCGACAATGATTCCGGACAGCATTTCGATAAGCAGGTTCGCAAGGCGCGGAGCGAATCCGATGCACTGCTACGAGGACCAGCTGATTGTGACCGACAGCGTGGAGAACGTGGAGCAGTTCAGGTCGCCGTGCCGCATCGACGCCATTACCGTGCTTGTGTGCCTCGGCGGCGAGGCCGAATTCAGCATCAACCTGCGGCGGTATCACGTGTGTGCCGACACGATTGTAGTCAACTTTCCCGGCGACGTGATACAGGTGCACCGCGCCGAACAGCTGCGGGCCTACGCCGTGCTGATGTCGTCCGACTATCTGAGCAGTCTGAAGATTGACTTCCGCGAGCGGTCCGACTTCTACGTGAGCATCCACCGCAACGCCGTGGAGCATGTGCCGCACGGCGAGATTGCGGCTCTGGAGCCTTACTACCGCCTGTTGAAGACCAACATCGAGGCGCACCGCCCCGAGAGCCGCGCCGTGCTCAGCGGACTGGTACAGGCGTTCTCCTACTCCATAATATCGCTGATGCGGCTTTGCCGCGGCGAAAGGGAGGACGCGCACGCGGAGGAGGCCACATACACCCGCGGGCAGCTGATTTTCGACAAGTTCATGGCGCTGCTGAAAACCCATCACACGCGCGAGCGCAGCGTGTCGTTCTATGCCGGCGAGATGTGTCTCACGCCAAACTACATGTCGGGACTCGTACGCGACTACAGCGGACGGCCCGCCGCGGCGTGGATAAACGACTACGTAATACTTGAGGCACGGATACTCCTTGCCGACCGCGACCTCAGCATACAGGAGGTGGCATGTCGTCTGAACTTCCCGTCGCAGTCGGCCTTCGGAAAGTATTTCAAGCAGCAGACGGGCATGGGACCGAGGGAATACCGCAGCGGAACGGAGAAAAGTATAACCAAAACAAACGATATCAGAAAATGAAACGTATCATCTTATCTTTACTCACCCTGTGCCTCACGGCTGTAACCATGGCACAGACAGCCGGATGGCCGGCGCAGAGCAGAATCGTGACGGACAGCATCTACAGCAATGTGCTGAAGGCATACCGCGCATATAACATCTTCCTGCCGCAGAGCTACGACACAGACAAGAGCAGGAGCTATCCTGTGCTGTATCTGCTGCACGGAATGATGGACACCAACCAGGGATGGACCATGCGCGGACATCTGAAGGACGTGATGGACCTGCTGACGGCTTCGGGCGAGGCTTGCGAGATGATTATCGTGACACCCAACGCGGGCGGAAATGTGTATGCCGGCGACTGGAACGGATATTTCAATATGCCGGGATGGGCGTACGAGGATTTCTTCTACACGGAGTTCGTGCCGCACATCGAACGGACATACCGCATCGTGGCCGACCGCAGTCACCGCGCCATCGCCGGTCTGTCGATGGGCGGAGGCGGAACGACGAGCTATGCGCAGCGCCACGCTGACATGTTCTGCGCGGCATACGCCATGAGCGCGCTGATGGACATTCCGGACGACGGACAGCCAAAGGCTGACCCTGATGGCAAGGACAAGATGTCGATACTGACCGAGGCCGTGAAGCGCCACAGCTGCATCCGCTACGTCACCGAGGCCGACGAGGCGCGAAAGGCCGAGCTGCGCACGGTGTGCTGGTTCGTAGACTGCGGCGACGACGACTTCCTGCTCGACTGCAACATCGAGTTCGTACAGGCCATGCACCACGCCCGAATACCCGTTGAGTTCCGCGTGCGCGACGGAGGCCACACATGGGAGTACTGGCACTCGGCGCTCTACACCTGTCTGCCGTTCGTGACGAGGTGCTTCGGGAAATAGACTTCGGCAACATCCGACAAGGGAGATATGAATAATAAAAGCGTAAAGGCCGCAAAGGATATCTTTCGGAATACGTAGACACAGAGGATAATATAGCTTTGTGTCTACGTGCTCAGAAAAACTTATTGTAAAGTAACGATGGAGACTTACTTATGACGTGATAGTTAAACGCAGTTGGTTTGCAAAATAAATGTGAAATGGCTTTGTTTTTCAGCGTATCAGACTCATAATCGGAATATTTTATCTAAATTTGCAGGAGATAACCGGCGGTCAGACCAGTGCTGAAACAAAGGCAAGCAGTCGTCCGTCGTTTATTTTTAAATTTTAAAAAGGAAAACCGATGAAAGAAGTGATAGTGAAAGATGCTGACCTACGTTGGGCGGCAGATGAAGGAATGGATGCTTTTCTGAAAGTTTTCATTGACGGTATATATGCTGCCGTGGGCGGTGAGCTGACGGCTGAGACCATGGCTGAGCTCAATGCCGACCAGGTGACGCTATTGGCGTACAACATTCTCCACGAGGAGGTCATGGACGGCGGATTCGTTCAGCTGATACACAACGGATACGGAGGCTTTATTTTCCTGAATCCGTTCGCCAAGGCGCTGAAGATGTGGGGCATGCGGGATTTGTCAAAGATGATATATGAGGCGCATACGCTGTATAATAAATATCGTCAGGAGATAGAAAAGGACTGCTCTGACGACGAATTCATGGAATTGTTCGAGCGGTTCGCGGAGTTTGATGACATGGATGATCAGTTCGTCGAGAACGAAGAGGAATATACCGCACAGGTGGCATGCTACGTCGACGAACATATTGATAGATTCGCAAAGATAGAAAAATGAACAAGGAAGAAGAACTGATACGTAAGAAAAGCCCTGTAAACATAAGAAACAAGAAAGCGTCGTTTGAATATTTCTTCATAGATACATATACGGCGGGCATCGTGCTTACAGGCACCGAAATAAAGTCCATCAGACTCGGAAAGGCCAGTCTGACGGACACATTCTGCTTCATACACAACGGTGAGATATGGGTCAAGGGAATGAACATCAGCCCCTATTTCTATGGCTCATACAACAATCACGAGATGAAGCGCGACCGCAAGCTGCTGCTCAACCGCAAGGAGATTCAGAAGCTGCAGAGCGCCACCAAGCAGACGGGATATACGATAGTGCCGCTGCTGGTGTTCATCGACCAGAAGGGAAGGGCGAAAATGGACATCGCTTTGTGTAAGGGAAAGAAGGATTTCGACAAGCGCCAGACGCTGAAAGAGAAGGAAGACCGCCGCGAGATGGACCGTGCGATAAAGCACTATTAGAAGATTTCGGATGAACAGACTTAATGACATCATAAAGGAGCGTATCCTTGTGCTCGACGGAGCGATGGGTACGATGATTCAGCAGTATGGCCTTACGGAAGAGGACTTCCGCGGGCAGCGCTTCCGCGACACGGCGGGAATGATGAAAGGCAACAACGATGTGCTGAACATCACACGCCCGGACGTAATCGAGGATATACATAGAAAATATCTTGAGGCAGGGGCCGACATCATCACGACCAATACGTTCAGCAGCCAACGCATATCTGAGGCCGACTATCATCTTGAAAACGTCTGCCGGGAAATGGCTCTGGAGGGAGCACGGATTGCCCGCCGTGCGTCCGATGCCTATTCCACGGAAGAACGTCCGAGGTTTGTCGCCGGTTCAGTCGGACCGACAAACAGGACATGTTCCATGAGTCCTGACGTCAGCGATCCCGCCGCGCGTGACTTGACGTACGACGATTTGTTTGACGCATACGCCGAGCAGATGGACGCCCTGATAGAAGGCGGTGTCGACGCTCTGCTGATAGAGACGATATTTGATACGCTGAACTCAAAGGCTGCGGTAGACGCTGCGATGGAGGCCATGCGCAGACGTGGCGTTGAATTGCCCGTCATGCTGTCCGTCACGGTGAGCGACCTCGCCGGCCGGACGCTGAGCGGACAGTCTCTCGACGCTTTTCTGGCCAGTATGAGTACCTATCCGATATTCTCGGTCGGACTTAACTGCTCGTTCGGAGCACGTCAGATGAAACCTTATCTTCGTCAGCTCGCCGCGCGCGCACCTTATTATATAAGCGCATATCCCAACGCCGGACTGCCCAACAGCCTCGGTCTTTATGACGAGACACCCGAGACGATGGCGCCTCAGATAGCCGAGTTCGTAGACGAGGGCTTGGTCAATATCGTCGGCGGATGTTGCGGTACGACGGAGAAATTCATAGAAAGATATATACCTCTGGTGACAGGACGTACGCCGCACAAGCCCGCCCCGAGACCGCAGACGATGTGGCTGAGCGGTCTGGACGTGCTTGACGTCACGCCGGACATACGGTTCGTGAACGTCGGCGAACGGTGCAATGTGGCCGGTTCGCGCAAGTTCCTGCGACTGATAAAGGAAAAGAAATATGACGAGGCAATCAGCATTGCGCGTCATCAGGTGGCGGACGGTGCCCTTGTGATAGACATAAACATGGACGACGGACTGCTTGACGCGGAAGCGGAGATGCGGACGTTCCTCAATATGATTGCCACTGAGCCGGATATCGCCAAGGTTCCCGTCATGATTGATTCCTCCAAATGGGACGTCATCAGGGCGGGACTGAAATGCGTGCAGGGCAAGTGCATCGTGAATTCCATATCGCTGAAAGAAGGCGAGGACGTGTTCGTTGAGCATGCACGTGACGTCATGCGCTATGGTGCGGCCGTCGTGGTGATGTGTTTTGACGAACAGGGACAGGCCACAAGCTATGAACGGCGCATAGAAATCGCCTCGCGGGCTTACAGGATATTGACGGAAAGGGTGGGGATGAATCCGCTCGACATCATTTTCGACCCCAATATCCTTGCCGTTGCCACCGGCATGGAGGAGCATGACAACTATGCCGTAGACTTCATCCGGGCAACAGGGTGGATCCGCAAGAATCTGCCGGGCGCTCATGTGAGCGGCGGTGTGAGCAATCTCTCGTTCTCTTTCCGCGGCAACAACTATATACGTGAGGCCATGCACGCCGTGTTCCTTTACCACGCCATACAGCAGGGAATGGATTTCGGAATTGTCAATCCGGCGACAAAGGTAATCTACAGTGACATTCCGCAGGACGAGCTGGAGCTGATAGAAGACGTCGTGCTCAACCGCCGTCCTGATGCAGCCGAACGGCTCATTGGGCTTGCCGGTGAGATAAAGGAACGTGAGGAAGCGGCCAAGGCTGCTTCTGCCGGTGGGCTGCAGACGAACGGAAGCGTACAGGCGGAGGCGTGGCGCTCTGGCTCTGTGGACGAACGTCTGGCGCATGCACTTGTCAAGGGAATCGGCGACTGGCTGGAGGAGGACATCAGGGAGGCTCTTGAAGTCTATCCGACGGCGGTCAGCATAATCGAAGGGCCTCTGATGGCCGGCATGAACACGGTCGGCGAGCTGTTCGGATGCGGTAAGATGTTCTTGCCGCAGGTCGTCAAGACGGCACGCACCATGAAACAGGCCGTGACGATACTTCAACCATACATTGAGGCGGAGAAAACCGGAGACAGCGTAAAGGCAGGAAAGGTGTTGCTGGCCACGGTGAAGGGCGATGTGCACGATATAGGAAAGAACATCGTCGGAGTCGTTATGGCCTGTAACAACTATGATGTCGTCGATCTCGGTGTTATGGTTCCTGCTGAGCAGATAGTGCGTAAGGCCATAGAAGAGAAGGCCGATATCATCGGACTGAGTGGTCTCATAACGCCAAGTCTGGAGGAAATGGTGAACGTGGCCAATGAGATGGCGCGGGCCGGACTGGACATTCCTATCATGATAGGCGGTGCTACGACGAGCGAGCTTCATGTGGCGCTGAAGGTCGCGCCGGTCTACGGCGGGCCTGTCGTATGGATGAAGGACGCTTCGCAGAATGCTCTGATGGCCGCACGGCTGCTGGACAAAGAAGACGGTGCCCGGTTTGAACATGAACTCGGGGACAGATATACGCGTCTGCGGAAAGAATATGATAAGGAGCAGGGGCAGCTGCAGTCACTCGTAGAGGCAAGAAAGAACAAGTTGGATCTGTTTAATTGAATAAACTATTGACTATGGGTAAGATAAAAAACATACTTTTTGATTTCGGTGGTGTCATAATAACCCTTGACCAGCCTCAGGCCGTAAGGCATTTCAAGGAAATAGGACTGGCCGATGCCGAGCAGCGGCTCGACCCTTACAGGCAGTCGGGGATATTCGGAGACCTTGAAGTCGGTAAAATCAATGCGGAGCAGTTTCGCTCTGAACTCAGCCGTATGATAGGCCGTGAGGTGACATACGATGAATGTATGTATGCGTGGAAGGGATACGTGGGAGATTTGCCGAAGCGCAATCTCGACATTCTGCGTAAGTTGCGGGCCGAAGGCTATCGCCTCATATTGCTGTCAAACACCAATCCCTATATGATGGGGTGGGCCATGAGCGACGGATTCGACGGCGAGGGACATTCGCTTGAGCATTATTTCGATGCTGTGTATATGAGCTATAAGTGCGGCGTGATGAAACCGGACGAGCGCTTCTTCCGTCACGTGCTTGATTCGGAAAATATCGTTCCGCAGGAGACGCTGTTTCTTGATGATGGCCAGCGCAACGTCGAAGCGGCCGAACGGTTCGGCATCCGTACTTTCCGGCCGGACAACGGAACTGACTGGACAGAAGAAATATATAAATATCTGAACGAATGAAACGACTGTATATATCTGTATTGATGGTCGTTATGGTCACGGTGACGGCCATGGCGCAGCAGAAGCGTGAGTTCCGGGGAGCGTGGATTCAATGTGTCAACGGACAATTTCAGGGCATGGCGACTGACGCCATGCAACGGACGCTGGCTTATCAGCTTGACGAGTTGCAGAAGGATGGGGCTAATGCCATCATATTTCAGGTTCGTCCGGAATGTGATGCCTTGTATGAAAGCCGGCTGGAACCGTGGAGCCGTTTCCTGACAGGGGTGCAGGGACGCGCCCCGTATCCTTATTGGGACCCTCTGAAATGGATGGTCGACGAGTGTCACAAACGTGGCATGGAGCTTCACGCATGGATAAATCCCTACCGTGCCAAGACCAAAGGAACTACGGAACTGGCAACAAACCATGTCGCAATCAAGCATCCCGAACGCGTTTTCCGCTACGACGGACAGTATATCATGAACCCGGGATTGGCCGAGAACCGGGAATATATATGCAATGTGGTGGCAGACATTGTCCGCCGGTATGACATTGACGGTCTTCATATAGACGATTATTTCTATCCCTATCCCGCGGCCGGCGAGACTATTCCGGATGAGAATCTGTTCCGGAGCAGTTCCAATGGCATCGGCAATATAGCCGATTGGCGCAGATATAATGTCAATCTGTTCATGAAACAGATGCACGACACTATCGCATCCATCAAGCCATGGGTTAAATTCGGCGTGTCTCCTTTCGGAATCTATCGTAACAAGAGCGTTGATCCGAATGGAAGCGACACCCGCGGCCTGCAGAACTATGACGATCTTTATGCCGATGTGCTCCTATGGGTGAACAACGGTTGGGTAGACTATTGTGTGCCGCAGATATATTGGCAGATTGGTCATCCTACGGCAGACTATGAAACTCTGATAGGGTGGTGGAGCCGCAATGCGTCGGCACGGCCGCTGTTTATCGGTGAGGATGTGGAACGTACGGTCAAATACCCTGACGTGAAGAATTCCGCCAGTCATCAGATGCCGGCCAAGATGGCTCTTCATGCCAAGCATCCGAATGTAAGCGGTACGGTGCTTTGGTATGCCAAGGCGGCCGTAGACAATATAGGAAACTATGGAACCATGTTGCGCAATGTCTATTGGAAGACTCCTGCCCTTCAGCCGCTCATGCCTTTCATCGACCACAAGGCTCCGAAAAAGGTACGGAAGCTGAAGCCTGTTTGGACGAGCGACGGATATATGCTCTTTTGGACGGCTCCTAAAGGACAGGGATGGCAGAACAAGGCCGCCCGTTACGTCATTTACCGATTCAACAAAAAGGAAAAAACGGACATATCAAATCCTTCAAAGATTGTTGCCATCACGTCTGATACATATTATAAACTGCCATATAACGATGGCAAGACTGTGTGTGTCTACGTCGTGACGGCGCTCGACCGCCTACAGAACGAAAGTAAGGAAAAGAAAGTGAAGGTAAAATTATAAGCTCTATAAATAGACCGGTGGCTCATATATCACTGCTGTTTGCATCGTGATATATGAGCCACCGGTCTATTGTCATACTATGTTTTATAACCTTGTTATTTCCTAATTACGATTTTCTGAATGACAATGCTGTTGTCTTATTATCCGTGAGGAATTATACCTCCTTGCCTAACAAGTTCTTCAGGAACTCATCAAGTTCTTCATCAAGACCGCTCATCAGCTCCGGATAGATGATAATCGTGTCGTCATCAACAACATAAAGTTCGGCAATAGGGTCTTTCTCCTCATCCTCCAGAACGAAAGAATAGGGCTTGATTATCGACATGTTGTCCACGGTGTCTTTTTGAAGTTCGATACATTTCCGTATGTCGGACACGATTGATGTGTGGAATTCTTTGTCCATGTTGCCTATCCACTGTTCTATTACAGAACGTGTAATCTCATTGTCGTTGTCATCAAAGGCTACAAACTCACCTGTTTCCTGATTGACGCGCAAATGGATATCTGTCAATAGCGTTGCCTCTTCAGTAGAAGGAAACTTGTCTGCCACCTTACTGATGGTCCTGCCGATTTGTTGTAAAGTTAGTTCTGTTGCGTTCATACAATGTATTTTTAGTATTGCCGATTTACTGAAAGGATGACATAATATCATTCTGATACAAAAGTATAAAAATATTTTGGATAATCGCAAACGATTACGAATGTTTTGGGAAAATATTTTGTTTTTTTTATTGTTTATTCAGAAGATAGTGGTATCTTTGCATTTGTAAAGTCGAGTTTGCAAAACGCCGGAAGGAGCTACCAGTGAAAGGAATAGATTCCATGAAGAATGTGCCTTAATAGTTCCGATGGAAAAGAAACGGCATCCGGCGGAGAGCGAACGGAACTTAATGGATGAAAACATGAGTAACAAAATAAAGCATTCGGGTATTGTTGACAGAGTAGAAGAAGAATGCGTGACGGTACGCATACTTCAGACTTCGGCATGTGCCCAGTGCAAGATTGCAGGACATTGCAACTCATCTGAAAGCAAGGAAAAAATCATTGAAGTCCGCAGCACAGACAGCACCAGACACTTGAAGGTCGGTGACACTGTCACGGTGATGGAGTCTGTGCATGTCGCCATATCGGCATTGCTGGTTGGCTTCGGGTTGCCTTTGCTCGTTCTGCTCGTGATTCTGTTTTCGGTCTATGCCGCAACAGGAAGAGAGACGTTTGCCGCCGTATGCGCTATAGGGGCACTCATACCTTATTATATAGTGGTGTGGCTGTTCCGCGGTTATCTGCACGACAGGATGTTATTTGAGATAGAATGAACGAATGCACGACGCTGATTGAATGTCAGCAAAAGATTGTCTGAAAAACAAATAAGTATAACTAAAACAAATAAAAAATTATGAGTTTCATTTTGATCGCAGTACTTGTACTTGGAGCAATTGGATTGGTGGCAGCCATCGTGCTGTACGTCTGCTCTAAGAAATTTGCTGTGAAAGAGGATCCGCGTATAGCAGAAGTGGCGGCATTGCTGCCTCAGGCTAATTGCGGCGGATGTGGTTTCCCCGGTTGTGGTGGATTGGCCGATGCACTTGTAAAGGGTGCCGATGCCGGTTCGCTTGACGGATTGTTTTGTCCGGTGGGAGGCCAGGAAGTGATGGGCAAGGTCGCTGATTTGCTTGGCATGGCTATGGCAAATTCAGAGCCGATGGTTGCCGTAGTGAGATGTAACGGTTCGTGCGCGAACCGTCCGAAGATTGCGGAATACTCCGGTCTGCGTACATGTACCGCCATGCACGCCTGTGGAGCCGGCGAGACCGCGTGCGGTTTCGGCTGTCTGGGTTGTGGCGACTGCGTCAACGCCTGTCAGTTCGGTGCTATCACAATCAATGAGGAGACCGGACTGCCTGAAGTTGATGAAGAGAAGTGTACATCATGCGGCGCTTGCGTCAAGGCTTGTCCGCGCAAGATTATCGAACTGCGCAAGAAAGGCCCCAAGGGACGCCGTGTTTATGTCAGCTGCGTGAACAAGGATAAAGGTCCTGTGGCTATGAAGGCATGTAAGGTAGCTTGCATCGGTTGTGGAAAATGTGAGAAGGAATGTCCGTTCGGCGCAATAACTGTAACCGGAAATCTGTCTTACATTGACCCGGAGAAGTGTCGTTTATGCCGCAAGTGTGAGAAGGTTTGTCCGACCCACGCCATTATCGCGGTAAATTTCCCTGCTCCAAAGCCGAAACCGGCCGCTGAAGAAGCCAAGGCTGCTGACGCTGCGAATGTAGAACCTGTAAAGACGGAGGCATAAGCATTATGAATATAAGAACATTCAGAATAGGTGGAATACACCCGGAAGAGAATAAGATAACGGCAGAGATGGCTACCAAGGTGGCTGCCCTGCCCAAGCAGGCCATATTCCCATTGTCACAGCATATCGGTGCACCGACAAAACCGGTGGTTGCCAAGGGCGACAAGGTGAAAGTGGGCACACTGATAGCCGAAGCCGGCGGATTTGTCTCGGCTCCAATATATTCGTCTGTATCAGGAACGGTGTTCAAGGTTGATACAGCTATTGACGCTACCGGTTATCGTGTTCCTGCCATAATAATTAATGTGGAAGGTGATGAATGGGAAGAGTCGATCGACCGTTCAGACAAGCTTGAGACACTTGGCGCTCATCCGGAACTCACACCGGAGGAAATCGTTGAGCGAATCAAGGTGGCCGGTGTTACCGGTATGGGCGGCGCTGGTTTCCCGACATTCATAAAGCTCTGTCCTCCGCCTACGGCCAAGGCCGAGTGTGTGATAATCAATGCTGTTGAATGTGAGCCGTATATCACTTCCGACTACCGTCTGATGATGGAGCACGCCGACGAGATACTTGTCGGACTTGAATTGCTGATGAAGGCTGCCAAGGTCGAGAAAGGATATATCGGTATTGAGACGAACAAACCGCAGGCCATTGAACTTCTGACGCAGAAGACTGCAAATGACCCGCGCATTGAGGTTGTACCGTTGAAGCAGCGCTATCCGCAGGGTGGAGAAAAGCAGCTCGTAGACGCTGTTATACGCCGTCAGGTACCAGCTCCTCCTGCTATTCCTGTCAATGTTGGTGCAATCGTACAGAACGTAGGTACCGCTTTTGCTGTATATCAGGCCGTAATGAAGCGCAAGCCTTTGTTCGAACGTTATACAACAGTAACGGGCAAGCGTCTTGCAAATCCGGGAAATTTCCTCGTTCGTATGGGTACGCCTATGAAGGATCTCATCGAGGCTTGCGGCGGCATGCCGGAAGGCAACAACAAGCTGTTGGCCGGTGGTCCGATGATGGGTAAAGCCCTCACGACGGTTGATGTTCCTGTCTGCAAAGGAACCAACAGTGTTACGATAATAAGTGAGGACGAAGCAGTACGCAAGCCGGCACAGCCGTGCATACGTTGCGCCAAGTGCGTCAGTGTGTGCCCGATGGGACTGGAACCGTTCCTGCTTGCCACGGCTTCAGCCATGCACAACTGGGAGAGGGTAGAGGCAGAAGACATCACGTCTTGTATAGAATGTGGCTCATGTCAGTTCACCTGTCCATCTCACCGTCCCATACTTGATAATGTAAGGTTGGGAAAGAGTACCGTAATGGGCATCATCAGAGCCCGCAATGCTAAAAAGTAAAGACAATCATGGGAAAGTTAATAGTTTCATTATCACCGCACGCACATGGAACAGATAGCGTGGAGAAGAACATGTATGGAGTCGTATTGGCTCTGATTCCTGCTCTCATAGCTTCATTCTGGTTCTTTGGACTTGGTTCAGCCATTGTGTGTGCAACAAGTGTTATCGCCTGCGTGGCATTTGAGTGGGCAATAACCAAATTCATTTTAAAGAGAGAACAGAACACCATAACTGACGGTTCAGCCATCCTCACCGGATTGCTTCTCGGTTTCAACCTTCCGTCCAACCTTCCGATATGGATTATCATTATCGGTGCGCTCGTTGCCATCGGCATCGGCAAGATGACATTCGGCGGACTTGGCAGCAATCTTTTCAATCCTGCACTAGTGGGCCGCTGCTTCCTGCTGGTTTCATTCCCCGCACAGATGACGTCATGGCCTGTCGCTTATCAGTACGGCAACTATGCGGACGCCGTAACAGGTGCAACTCCGCTGAGCGTAATGAAGGACGCCATCAAGAGCGGTGACGCTTCCGTTCTCAATCAGCTTCCTGATTCTTTCTCGCTTCTTCTCGGCAACGCCGGCGAGAACGGTATGGGATGTATCGGTGAAGTGTGCGCACTGGCACTGCTCTTAGGGCTCGCTTTCATGCTTTGGAAGAAGATTATTACATGGCATATACCTGTAAGCATTATCGGAACCGTATTTGTTCTCAGCGGTCTTCTGCACGTTGCTAATCCTGTTTATGCCAATCCATTTACTGTGATATTCAGCGGTGGTCTCATGCTCGGTGCCATTTTCATGGCCACTGACTATGTAACATCACCGATGAACAGCCGTGGACAGCTTGTCTATGGTGTGTCCATAGGTTTGCTTACGGTTGTCATCCGTAACTGGGGTGCATATCCGGAAGGAATGTCGTTCGCCATCCTTATTATGAATGCGTTCACTCCGCTTATCAATACTTATGTAAAACCAAAACGTTTCGGGGAGGTTGTGAAGAAATGAAAAAGTTAGAATCATCACTTACAAATATGATCATCGTGCTTGTGGCCGTCGCTGTTGTTTCGGGCGGACTGCTGGCATGGGTGAATAACGTGACGGAAGCTCCGATAAAAGAGCAGGACGAATTGGCGTTGGCCAATGGTATCAAGAGTGTGATGGGCGTTGACGACCTGACGGTGACGGTCAACGATGAGATAACGAAGAACATCGGCGGCAAAGACTATACATTCATCGTCCACAAGACAAGCGATGCTCATGGCAACTTCCTCGGCGCGGCTGTAGAGAGCACGACGATGGGTTTCGGCGGTGATCTGAAGGTTCTGGTCGGCTTCGACGGTGAAGGCAATATCCTCGGATATACAATCCTTCAGCACGCGGAGACTCCCGGACTTGGTGCAAAGGCAGACAAGTGGTTCCAGAAAGATGGAAAGGGAAGCATCATCGGCCGCCATCTGGACGCTTCGACACCTCTTGTCGTGAGCAAGGACGGTGGTGACGTAGACGCCATAACGGCATCGACGATTACATCCCGTGCATTTCTCAAAGCCGTCAATCAGGCATACGCCGCATACGCCGACCAGGATGTAGACGGAATGAGCGGTGCGACGAAACAGGCAAAGGCCGCTTGTGACGGGGCATGCAAGTCTGAATGTTCCGGATCGTGCCCCATAGATGGATGTGCCGAGCCTATTTGCGGAAAGAAAAGAGATTAATCCATTAACAAGAGAAATATATGAATTACATAAAAATATTGCTTAATGGCATAATCAAGGAGAACCCGACATTCGTGCTTCTGCTTGGTATGTGTCCTACGCTGGCAACCACGACGTCTGCTCAGAACGGTATGTCAATGGGACTTGCCACAATGTTCGTGCTGATATGCTCCAACATCGCCATATCACTCATAAAGAATCTTACGCCCGACAAAGTGCGCATCCCGGTGTTTGTCGTTGTCATCGCTTCATTCGTCACCATTCTTCAGATGTGCCTCAAGGCATATCTTCCTGAAGTTAACAAGTCATTGGGACTTTTCATTCCCCTTATTGTGGTCAACTGTATCATTCTTGGCCGTGCCGAGGCATTTGCCTGCAAGAACAATCCCGTGGCGAGTCTGTTCGACGGAATTGGCATCGGACTTGGTTTCACCCTTGCACTGACGCTTCTCGGCATTGTCCGTGAGGTGCTTGGCGCCGGTTCTATCTTCGGAATAGTGTTGCTGCCCGAGACCTACAATATCCTGTTGTTCATCCTGCCTCCGGGAGCATTCATCACATTGGGATTCCTCATCGCTATCGTAAACAAATTAAAGAAGGCTTAGTAACATGGAATACTTACTTATTTTTATATCAGCGATATTCGTGAACAACATCGTGTTGTCACAGTTCCTTGGCATCTGTCCGTTCCTCGGTGTGTCAAAGAAGGTGTCCACATCACTCGGTATGAGCGCAGCGGTTGCCTTTGTGCTCACTCTTGCCACCATCGTGACCTTCATCGTACAAAAGTGTGTGCTTGAGGCATACGGCATAGAGTATCTTCAGACCATTGCCTTCATCCTCGTGATAGCCTCTCTTGTTCAGATGGTGGAAATCATCCTCAAGAAAGTTTCTCCCGCCCTTTACCAGGCGCTGGGAATATTCCTTCCTCTGATTACAACCAACTGTGCCGTGCTCGGTGTGGCAATCCTTGTCATTCAGAAAGATTATAACCTCATTGAAGGCATCGTATATGCGCTGTCAACAGCCATCGGTTTCGGTCTTGCCATGACGGTATTTGCCGGTATGCGCGAGCAGCTGGAGATGGTGAACGTACCGAAGGGAATGCGCGGAATGGCCATCGTCCTTGTTTCGGCCGGTCTGCTGAGCCTTGCTTTCATGGGCTTTTCCGGAGTTGACGGAGGTCTGAAACAGCTTTTCGGATTAGAGTGATTTGATTTAATAAAACAAAAAACTTCAGAAAGGAAATTTGCGAACAGCGAATTTCCTTTCTTTTATTTTCCTGATTTCCATATTTTTATATATCTTTGCATTATCAATTATTCTAACATAAAGGTTTATATAATGAAACATACAATTTTAGTAACGGGTGGAACAGGTTTTATCGGTTCTCACACGACAGTAGAACTGCAGAATGCCGGTTACAAAGTCGTTATTGTGGACAATCTGTCCAATTCTCAGGCAAGCGTCGTTGACGGAATTGAGAAAATCACAGGTATTCGCCCTGCTTTCGAGGAAGTCAATTGCTGCGACTTGGAAGCGATGGACAAAGTATTTGCTAAATATCCTGATATAGATGGAATCATCCACTTTGCTGCGAGCAAGGCCGTGGGTGAGAGTGTAGAAAAGCCTCTCTTGTATTACCGTAACAATATCGTCAGTCTGGTCAATCTGCTTGAACTCATGCCGAAGCACAATGTCAAGGGCATTATTTTCTCATCGAGTTGTACAGTCTACGGCCAGCCCGATCCGGAGAACCTTCCCGTGACGGAGGATGCTCCCATCAAACCGGCGGAGAGCCCCTACGGCAACACGAAGCAGGTTAATGAAGAGATTATCCGCGATGACATCAACAGCGGTGCACCCATCAAAGCCATACTTCTCCGCTATTTCAATCCTATCGGTTCCCATCCTACGGCCATCATCGGCGAGATGCCCAACGGCGTGCCGATGAACCTCATCCCCTACGTAACCCAGACAGCCATGGGAATACGTGAGCAGCTGAAAGTGTTCGGAAACGACTATGACACTCCGGACGGAACCTGCATACGTGACTATATCTATGTCGTAGATTTGGCGAAGGCTCATGTCAAGGCAATGGAGCGCGTTCTCGACACTGACAGCGCCAAACTCGAAGTGTTCAACGTCGGAACAGGCAAGGGTGTCAGCACCAAAGAGATTGTTGACGCTTTCGAGGCAGCTACAGGCGTAAAGCTCAACTGGACATTTGCTCCGCGCCGCGCAGGAGACATCGAAAAGGTGTGGGCCAATCCGGAGAAGGCTAACAATGTTCTCGGATGGAAAGCTGAGACAAGCCTTGAAGACACGCTGAAATCTGCATGGAAATGGCAGGAGAAACTGCGTAAGGAAGGAATACAGTAATTTACTGTAAGAAATAAAAGACCGGTATGTTTCGACATAACCGTGTTTTATTTTGTGTTTGTGTTGTTTAGTCCTCTGATGGGAATCAGGGGACTAATTTTTTTATATACAAATGGCGGTATCGTCAGCTTCCACTGACAATACCGCCATTATCCAATACTCAGCCCCAGCATGAGAAGTCAGCATAAGACGCGTGCCATGCAACGAGGGCTTTATTTCCAGCGTTTCGTTTACACTCAGATGAACGCGACAATCAGGCCGGCCATGACGATGCTGACCATCGACATCAGCTTTATGAGGATGTTGAGCGACGGGCCGGAGGTGTCCTTGAACGGATCGCCGACGGTGTCACCGACGATGGTCGCTTTGTGACAGTCGGAACCTTTGCCGCCGAAGTTGCCTTCCTCGACCATCTTCTTCGCGTTATCCCATGCGCCTCCGGCGTTGGCCATGAATACGGCCAGCGTAAATCCGGCTGTCAGACCGCCGACCAACAGCCCCATCACACCGGCGACGCCCAAAAGGATACCGACAACGATAGGGATGATGATGGCCAGCAAGCTCGGGAAAATCATTTCGCGCTGAGCCGAGCGCGTGCTGATTTCAACGCACCGTCCGTAATCCGGCGTGGCCTTGCCTTCGAGAATGCCCTTTATCTCACGGAACTGCCTTCTGACCTCCTCGACCATTGTCTGGGCAGCGCGTCCGACGGCACCCATAGTCAGTCCGCAGAAGAGGAATGCTGACATACCACCAATGAACGCGCCGACGAGCACCTTCGGGTTCATCAGGTTCACCTGGAAGAAGTTCATGTAGTCAACCATGTTCGCAGTGGCCGGATTGAACACCGCGCCCATGTTGTCGACGAACGTCTGTCCCTCGCTGACGGCGCGTATCATCGCAATCTTTATTTCCTCGACGTAGGAAGCCAGCAGAGCCAGCGCCGTCAGTGCGGCGCTTCCGATAGCAAATCCCTTGCCCGTGGCGGCCGTCGTGTTGCCCAATGCGTCGAGGGCGTCCGTGCGGTGGCGCACCTCCTCTCCGAGCTCGCTCATTTCAGCATTTCCGCCGGCATTGTCGGCTATCGGGCCGTAGGCGTCTGTAGCAAGCGTTATTCCGAGCGTAGAGAGCATGCCCACGGCAGCGATACCTATGCCATAGAGACCGCGTGAGATGCTCTCGGCATTCATGGACAGGTCGAAGTGGTTTGCACAGAGATAGCTGAGCATGATGGCCACCGATATCGTGACGACGGGAATCATAGTCGAAATCATTCCTGTTCCGATACCCTTGATGATGACCGTGGCCGAACCGGTCTGCGACGCCTCGGCAATCTTCTGTGTCGGCCCGTACGTATGGCTCGTATAGTATTCCGTTCCCTGACCGATAATCACGCCGGCCAGTAGTCCTGTGACGACGGAGAAGGATACGCCTATCCAGTTGTCCAGTTCCAGCAGATAGAGGATGAGGAACGACGCACCGGCGATGAGCACCGACGACACGTTTGTTCCCAGTCCGAGCGAGTGGAGCAGGTCCTTCATCGTCGCCCCCTCCTTTGTCTTCACGAGGAAGATTCCGAGCAGCGAGAGGAATATGCCCACAGCCGCGATAATCATCGGGGCTATCACGGCGCGCATCTGCATATCGCCGTTCATGGCGAATGCCGTCGCACCGAGAGCCGCCGTGCTGAGAATGCTTCCGCAGTAGCTCTCGTACAGGTCGGCACCCATACCGGCTACGTCACCGACGTTGTCGCCCACGTTGTCGGCTATCGTAGCCGGATTGCGCGGGTCATCCTCCGGGATGTTGGCCTCGACCTTTCCGACGAGGTCGGCGCCGACGTCAGCGGCCTTCGTATAGATTCCGCCGCCGACGCGGGCGAAGAGTGCCTGCGTCGACGCACCCATACCGAACGTAAGCATGGTTGTCGTGATGGTTACGAGCGCCATGCCGTCGCCGTGATAGAAGTGGCTGAGAACGAGAAACCAGACGGCGATGTCCAGCAGTCCCAGTCCGACGACGACAAGTCCCATGACGGCGCCGCTGCGGAAGGCGATTTTCAATCCGCGGTTGAGCCCCTCGCGGGCAGCGTTGGCCGTACGTGCCGAGGCATACGTGGCAGTTTTCATGCCGAAGAATCCGGCCAGTCCGGAGAAAAGTCCTCCGGTGAGAAAAGCGAACGGAACCCATGGGTTCTGAACTTTCATGACATAGGCCATGAAGGCGAAGACGAGTGCCAGCACGACGAAAACGATGCCGATGACCTTGTACTGCTGTCGGAGATAGGCCATTGCGCCCCGGCGTACGTGTCCGGCGATTTCTTTCATTCGCGGTGTTCCTTCGTCCTCCGCCATCATCTGACGGAAGAAGAACCAGGCCATGCCCAGCGCGACGACTGATGCGACGGGGACAAGCCAAAATGCAGATGGAATGTTCATTTGTCTAAAGGTTTAAATTGTTAGTAATAAAATAGATTAATGTCTTTATTGAACCAAAAGAGGGTGCGTCTTCAGTCCGCACCCTCGTATGTCTTCATTGATTGTTTTTACGTTCAGTCTTCCGCTCCAAATTCAGAGATTTCCTCCGTTTCCTCATCCGATTCGCTTTCGATGTCAAATGTAGTGCGGTAGTTGTCTTCCGTTATGTCATCGTCGTCGAAATTCGGCTCGTCGGTCTCTTCCTCTTCCTCCTCGCCGTCATTGAAATCGTCTTCCGGAATTTCGTCTTCGTCACGAGCCTGCAGCGTGAGGCGTGGTTTTTCCATTTCCGGTTTCAGTTTCGCGAAGATGGCTTCAACCCACAGGCCTTTCGCTATCTCCAGAACCTCAAATCCGTCGGCTACTTTCTTCTCATACATGCCTCCCGGTTTGTGGAGCCTGTCTTTCGGTAGGGTGGTGGTGGAGATTTCAAAACCGCTCTCGATGATGTCCTTGGTGCTCTGCGAGAGCGAGTCCCATCCGCCTCCGAAGTTGCGTTCCAGCACTTCAATGAGCTTTGCGGCCGTGATGTGGTGTATGTTTTCGTATGTCAGGTCACTCACGCGCACGATGGGGCGCTTCTTGATTGCCAGAAACGTCTTCGCATTGGCGTCGTCCGTATGCACGTGTCCCACTTTGTAGCCCAATTTCTCATACTTTCCTTTGATTATGGACGAATCATCCTTCAGTTCCTCTATCATGAAGGCTGTGCGTATGATGTCCACAAAATGTTTTTTGTTATCCTTTACGTCTGCGTCCTTGTCTGCGCTTTCCAGCATACGGAAAATGTCATTCTCCTGAACGTCCCAGACGTTGTTTTTTGTCAGTGTCTTCAGCGTAATTGCTTTCTTTGCTACTGGCTCTTTCATTCTACGTGTTTTTATTTTATATGATTTTACTGCTGCAAATGTATATACTTTCTTCTTTATCTCCAAGTTTTGGATGTCTTTTTTTATCTTTGGCTTTCAATTTTTGGATGTATTGAAGTTCTATACCACTGTGAAAGGAGTTTGGCTGCTTCGCCAATGACAACTGATGCAAGTGTTAAAAACTCGGAATTAAGCGGACAAATGCCTTCAAATCCTTGCAATATTCTGAAATAAAAGTCCTTCGGTCGTAAATTCGTGAAAATAACGCGTGCATCTTTTTCTCTCTGAACAACAGAATGTTACGCTTAAAACAGCGGAAGTGTGCAATTATTTGTCATGTTTAATTTTGCTGTAAGGGCCTTACGGTGGTGTAACGGGGCGCCCGTTGCATTGCAATAAGCACGCCGCTGTCATGCAACGGCGGCCTTATTGCGACCCCGGGAGGCCCTCCTCGGTCGTCGGCGGATAAAAAACGTGATGATGACGGCGGCTGAATGTCAAGATTGAGGCATCGTCGTTCTCTGGTTTGAGAATTTTCAAGTGTTAAATTCCGTGATATAATGATGACAGAATGATGATGGTGCCGGCATGTCGGCGATATGGTCATTTATAGCCGTCATGTTACGTTTCATGGCATTTATATCATTGGAATGGAAAAATTAGGGTGTGTCATTATTCCATACTCAGCTATATTTTTGTATTTTTGCACCGTAAACGACTCATGACAGATGAAACGATTGACAGCAGCCTGCATAGCAGTGTTATGTATGACGGAAATGGCAATGGCACAGACGAGATTTATTGACCTCAGAATGGTGGAGACAACTGACGTGCACGGGTGTTTCTTTCCATTCGATTTCATTGAACAGCGGCCGATGCGCGGAACTCTTGCGCGGGTCAGTTCATACGTGAAGAAATTGAGACAGCAGTATGGGGATAACCTCATATTGCTCGAAAACGGTGACATTCTGCAAGGACAGCCGACCTGCTATTATTATAACTATGTGGCAACTGACGTCCCGAACGTTGCGGCCGAGATTGTCAATTATATGGGATATGACGTCCAGACCTTCGGAAACCACGATGTCGAGACGGGCCACAAGGTCTATGACAAGTGGTCTCGCGAGGTCAGCTGTCCTGTTGTGGGAGCGAACATCATCGACCGCAAGACAGGGCGGCCATACGTCAAGCCATATACGGTATTGCAGCGGGACGGAATCAAAATTGCCGTTTTGGGCATGCTTACTCCCGCCATACCCAACTGGCTGGACGAAGAGTTGTGGAGCGGACTGGCGTTTGAGGATATGATGGAGACAGCGCGCCTATGGGTGAAATATCTGCGTGAGGAAGAAAAAGCGGATGTTATAGTTGGGTTGTTCCACAGCGGATGGAGTGGGGGAATAAGTACGCCGCAATACGTTGAGGACGAGACTGAAGCCGTGGCGCGTGAAGTGCCGGGATTTGACGTCATTTTCTTCGGTCATGACCATAGGCGGCGCATTGAGACGGTGGTGAACGTGGCCGGAGATTCCGTGCATTGCGTCAATCCGTCATGCAATGCCGTTGCTGTCGGCGATGTCTCTATACGTATTGAGGTAGATAAGAATAACAAGTTGATAAATAAGAAGATAACCGGTCGTATACATGATGTGTGCAATGAGGAAGTGGACAATGAATTTGTCGAAAAGTTCCAACCTTCAATAGCACGTGTGAAGGGTTATGTCGACCGTCCCATCGGCGTCATCGAAGATTCCATTCACACACGCGACTGTTTTTTCGGAAGTGCTCCCTTTGCCGATTTGATACACAATCTGCAGTTGGCCATTACCGGAGCCGACGTGTCGTTCAATGCCCCGTTGTCGGTCAATGTTTCGGTTCCGAAGGGTGAGATACGCATGAGTGACATGTTCAAGCTATATAAATACGAGAACATGATATATGTCATGAGGATGACCGGACAGGAAATCAGAAAGCATCTCGAAATGAGCTATGACTTGTGGGTCAACACGATGACCAGTTCCGACGACCATATCCTGCAGCTTGATGACCGTAGCCGGATTGACATGCAGAAGTGCGGATTCAAGAATCTGACATTCAACTTCGACAGTGCGGCAGGCATTGAATATGAAGTTGATGTAACCCGGCCTAATGGTTCTAAGGTCAGGATATTACGTTTCAGTGACGGCCGGCCGTTCCGGGAGGATGAATATTATCGCGTTGTGATGAACAGCTATCGCGGCAACGGTGGCGGAGAGCTGTTGACGAAGGGTGCCGGAATACCGCGGGACTCGCTGAAGAGCAGGATTATATATCAGAGCGAGAAGGACCAACGCTATTATCTGGCGCAGGAGATAGAGAAGATGGGGCGTATCAGTCCCAAGGCTAACGGCAACTGGCGCTTTGTTCCGGAGGCGTGGGCAGAGCCGGCTATCAGACGTGACAAGGAACTGATGTTCGGTAAATGAGCGGTTGGGGCGGATTCGGGGACTTCTTCGGATTGTTCCGCGGGAAAGAATGTGCATGAAAAGAACTAAAGATAAAGAATGTATGGAAAAGAAACTATATTTTGCATTCCGCGGCGGGGAGATAATGCTGGAAAAACGTCAGGACGGAACGTTCATGATACCATGTTGTGAAGAACCGCCTGTCGCTGTAGCTCCCGGCTCGGATATAATGGGCGTCACGACGGCAGAAGGGACGAAAGTGTGGACGTATGACATGGCGGACGTCCCGGTGGATGAGTCCCGGTATGAGATGTGCGGGCTTCGGGCCAGCTATTACAAGCTGACGGACGTGCTTTACAGAATATCCGGAAAATGTGAGGAACTGTTATATTGGTCCCGCAATACGCAGTTTTGTGGGACGTGTGGCGGCAGGATGAAGATGCACACGGATATAAGCAAGCGGTGTGAGAAGTGCGGGAGAGAGGTATGGCCGCAGTTGTCAACGGCCGTCATAGTGCTGATAAGAAAAGGTGAGGAGGTCCTGCTGGTGCATGCGCGGAATTTCCGTGGCAACTTTTTCGGTCTCGTGGCCGGATTTGTCGAGACGGGCGAAACGCTGGAAGAGGCCGTGGAGCGGGAAGTGCTCGAAGAAACGGGTCTGCGCATACGGAATATACGATATTTCGGCAGTCAGCCGTGGCCCTATCCGTGTGGACTTATGGTCGGTTTCAATGCCGAATATCAGAGTGGGGACATTCATCTTCAGGACTCGGAGATTGCTGCCGGAGCATGGTTCAGGAAAGACAACCTGCCGGAAATACCGGAAAAACTGTCAATCGCACGCAAGCTGATAGACAACTGGTTGGATGAAACGGCGGACAGAGCCGGATGATGACGTATAGGAGCCTTTCTTCGTAGGAAGTATGGAAGAGCCCCATGTGGGAAATGCGGGAGGCTATTCGTTGATTATTATATGTAGATTAGAAGATATAAAAGAGACACGGAAGTGCTCGGGAGCAATATCCCCTT
Source organism: uncultured Prevotella sp. (assembly GCA_900553965.1). Taxonomy (GTDB): domain Bacteria; phylum Bacteroidota; class Bacteroidia; order Bacteroidales; family Bacteroidaceae; genus Prevotella. Next base: position 6,037 of record USFX01000003.1, on the reverse strand, counting down.
TGCACTTCCGTGTCTCTTTGCTTTTATCCCAATATTCTGATTCCGGTCTGGGAAGACTCGGAACACTGCTTTTGATGTTTCGTTGGGCTGTCAGTCCTCCAACAGTTCCATGGTCATGTCGCCGGACGGGGTTATCTTCGTATCAAGCATGTAGCAACTGTTACCGTAAGGAATACAGATGATGGTGTTGAAATGGAAACCCTCTGCGTCAATGTGGCTGAATATCATGTTGCTCAGGACGGCCTGACTCAGGAAATGACCGGGCACAAGCTCGGCATACATCTTCTTGCTGAAGTCGCGTGAATAGAGTTGTTCGCGGCCTTGATAGATGCTGATATGTATGATATTGTCATAATAGATATTGTCCACTTTGACTCCGTCGTCCGTGTATGTCGTCTTCATGACCTTATATGTTGTCGGGTTTATCGCCACGTAACAGTGGTATCTTTCGCCGGCATATACGACAACTGTGTCGGTCTTCAACTTTTCTGAAATGACCAATGGTACGGTTTTCTTGTGCTCAAATGCCAATGCTGCGCTTTGATCGTTCGTCTTTGTGAGTTTTACAATGTCTCCGTTTGAGTTCTCAAACCAGAAGACATGGGGCGTCTGTTTCTTTATGTTATATTTTGTCTGTCCGTTGCTCATGACGAGCGTGTCGGCGACGATTCTGAAACAGGCTGGCATGCTTATCGTGTCAGGATAGAAGATTGTGTCACCTGCAACTTTGAAGACAACGTCCTCAGAGACAGCATCAATCCAAATACCCTGTAACATCGCCTTTGCCTCCTTGCTTTCAGTGACCTCCACATCCTTTTGAGGAGTCTGGCGACATCCGGTCAGGCCTAAGGTGAATGTGGCCAATACAGCTATAATCCAATATCTATTCATCATCAACGCAGGGTTATTTGCCAATGCAATGATACTCGAAACCGTTCTCTTCCAGTTCTTCCGTATCGAAAATGTTACGTCCGTCGATAACCAAAGGGCGGTTCATCTCTTTCTTGATAACAGCCCATGCCGGCAGACGGAACTCTTTCCACTCAGTGAGCAAAAGGAGGGCATCTGCATCAAGGACGGCATCATACATGTCGCGGCAATATGTGATTTTATCTCCAATTCTGCGGCGACATTCCTCCATGGCTACCGGATCGTATGCGCGTATGGTACATCCGGCATCCAGAAGCATCTGTATGATTACAAGTGCCGTGCTCTCACGCATGTCGTCGGTCTCCGGCTTGAACGAAAGCCCCCACAGGGCGATTGTCTTGCCTTTGAGGGTCTCTCCCTCATACGCTTTGCTGAGTTTCTTGAAAAGTACGCTCTTCTGCGCTTCGTTAACACGCTCTACGGCTTTGAGGACTTCCATTGAATAGCCGCATTTGTCCGCTGTCTTTATCAGTGCCTTTACATCCTTCGGAAAACATGAGCCTCCATAGCCGCAGCCGGCATAAAGAAACTTGCGCCCGATACGCGAATCGGCACCGATTCCGGCTCTTACCATATTGACGTCGGCTCCGACAAGCTCACAGAGATTGGCTATGTCGTTCATGAACGATATTCGTGTGGCAAGCATGGAGTTCGCGGCATACTTCGTCATCTCCGCTGAGGGAATATCCATGAATATGACACGGAAATTGTTAATGAGGAAAGGTTTATACAGTTTGGTCAGTGTCTTCTTCGCCATCTCACTTTCCACGCCGACAACAACACGGTCAGGGGACATGAAATCCTTTATGGCGTTTCCTTCCTTTAGGAATTCGGGGTTGCTCGCGACGTCAAACTTGACATCCACGCCGCGTTTGTCGAGTTCCGCCTGAATCGTGGCACGGACTTTCTTTGCCGTTCCGACGGGAACGGTACTCTTCGTTACGACGACGAGATAGCGGTTGATGTTCTTGCCGATGGTCTTCGCAACTTCAAGCACGTATTTCAAATCCGCGCTGCCGTCTTCGTCCGGTGGGGTGCCTACGGCTGAAAATACGATTTCCTGCTCGTTAAGAACTGATGCCAAATCAGTTGTAAAGCGCAGACGTCCGGCTTTCACGTTCTTGACGACAAGCTCGTCCAATCCCGGTTCATAGATAGGTATGTCACCATTTTGCAGGCGTTCTATTTTCTTGGCATCAACGTCGACGCACGTAACGATGGCTCCGGTATCGGCAAAACAGGTTCCGGAAACCAATCCGACGTAGCCTGTTCCTACAATAGCAATATTCATAATGGTTGGAATTAAGATTTAAAATACTTCGGCTTCACTGAATTTGCAGCCTTTTAGATCTTTGTCACTGGTCAGTATTTCGCTTGCGGCAACAGGCCATTCGATACCCAAATCGGGGTCGTTGAACAATATGCTGGCCTCATGTTGCGGTGAATATACATTATCTACTTTATATGTAAATACGGCTTCCTGGCTGAGAACGAGGAAACCGTGGGCAAATCCGCGGGGGATGAAGAACTGCCTTTTATTGTTCTCGCTGAGCTCAACGGCGACGTGTTTTCCGAAAGTCGGACTGCTCTTGCGTAAATCCACTGCTACGTCAAGGACGCGGCCTTTTATGACGCGCACCAGTTTCGCCTGAGAATACTCGCCTTTCTGGTAGTGAAGACCGCGGAGAACTCCATAACTTGATTTTGATTCATTATCCTGAATGAAGTTCACTTTCCCGATGTTCTGCTCAAAGTCAGACTGCTTCCACGACTCGAAAAAATATCCGCGTTCATCCTTAAATACGCGTGGCTCAATGACATAAACATCTTTTATGGCTGTTTCAATGTATCTCATAAATAAAAAAGTTATATTCTTTTCAGCATGCAAATGTAATAAATAAAAATTGCAAACAGCCCTTTTTTATTTGTTTTATGCGATTTTAAGCCCTTTTTTATTTGCAGATGTCCCTAAAAAGGCGTAATTTTGCAGTCATGATTGAATTAGGGAGACATATTGAAATACTTCTATTGAGCAATGATTGTGTCATAGTCCCGGAGTTGGGAGGCTTTATGGCACATCATGTTTCTGCACATTATGATGAAGGCGACAACCTGTTTTTGCCGCCTTTGAGGACTCTTGGGTTCAATCCACAATTGAAGCTAAATGATTCATTGCTTGCCCAATCATATATTGAGGCGTACGACATATCATATCCAGAGGCTATAAGGCGGATTGAAGAAGAGGTTAATGAATTGAAGCAACACCTTGACAATCAAGGCTCGTATGAGATAGATGATATTGGTGTCCTTTCCATTAATGAGGAAGGGGGATATGTCTTTGAACCATGTGAAGCAGGAATACTCACCCCTGAACTTTATGGGCTCAGTTCTTTTGAGATAAGAAACATGTCGGATGTGGCTGTAAATGCCGGCAATGAGGCTGACAGACATGAGGAACAACCAGCTATCCAGCAAGATCTGTTCGTTCAGAACAGTGTCCTTAATAAGGATATGGAAGAGGAAGAAGACAACAGCACCATAAAGATAAAGGTGGCATGGATCCGGAATGCTGTAGCTGTGACTGCGGCAGTGATTGCATTCCTGTTCATTACGACTCCTGTCTCAAATAGTGAGAGCGACCATATGGCGACAAGCAGTTTCTATCCATCGGCATTATTGGAACCGGCAGAAGCCAAGAATCAACCTTCTGAGACAAAGGCGGAAGAGATAAAGAATGCTTTAGTGGCTGATGAAGAGTTGCAGGAAACTTCAAAAGAGAGTGAAAACGCAGAGCTGGAACAGGAAAAGGCGGAAGCCCAAACGGCGTCTGACGGTTATTGTATCGTTATGGCAAGTCACGTTGCAAAGCAGAATGCGGAAGCATATGTAAATGAATTACATGGTAAAGGATATACGGAGGCATACGTATATACGCACAACAGTATTGTACGTGTAGTATATGGAAATTATGAAAGTGAGGCTGATGCTTATTCTGTACTTCGCGAGATTAGAGGAAACAAGTATTTTGAACAGTCTTGGGTATATAGAAAGAGATGAAAAGAGTAAGATGCCCCAAGTGCGACAACTATATTACCTTCGATGAAACGAAGTACGAAGCAGGCCAATCCCTTGTTTTTGAATGTAACGAATGTGGCAAGCAATTCGGCATACGGATAGGTGTCTCAAAGTTGCGCGATACCCAAAAGGAAGAGAAGCTGGATGAAAATGCTAATGAAAAGGGCTTCGGTTCCATTGTCGTTATAGAGAATATTTTCCATTACAAGCAGGTCATTCCATTGCAATTAGGCGAGAACGTTATCGGACGCTACATGAAAGGAAGTGGTGTCAATACCCCGATAGAAACGAATGACCCGAGTATCGATATAACACATTGTGTCATAACGGTCAAGTACGACAAGCGGGGAAAACTGCAATATATCCTGCGGGACGGCCCGAGTTACACCGGAACATTTGTCGACAATGAAATATTGGGAGACAGGGAACGCCGGGTTATAGAGAACGGATCGCTGTTTACGATAGGAGCGACCAGCATTATACTTCGCGGAGTTGATGAAAAAGAGTAATGGACATATCATTGTGAATAAGAAATATTATCTTTGTCTAATACGGATGAGGAGTGCTGTGGAAGTTCTGCAGTACTCCATTTTTTTTGTTCATAATCGTAGGTCTCGGTTCCGTAGGGTAATGATGGAGTTGTTTTCGTGTGAAAGATAGCGGATAGGGGATGTGGCATAATTAATATACAGACGGTTTATGACAGACAGTTTCGATACAATATTTGATGAATTGCAATCCGTTGCAGATGCCGGCAAGCGCATGAAGCTATCGCGTTTCTTTAAAACCGGTATAGGTGAATATGGTGAAGGAGACGTCTTTTTGGGCATAACGGTGCCTGACGTGCGAAAGATAGCCAAGCGACATGGTTATACTCAGTCAGATGAAATCCGCAAACTTCTGTTGTCTGAATATCATGAAGTCCGTCTGTGTGGCCTTCTGATAATGGTCTTGAAGTGTTCACGCAAGAGCGAGCAGCTCAAACGTGATATGTTTGAACTCTATCTTAGTCACACTACTTACATAAACAACTGGGATTTGGTGGATTTGTCGGCTCCTGCCATTGTCGGAGAATATCTTGTTGACAAACCTCGTAAACCACTTTATAAGCTGTCGGAAAGTCCAATACTATGGGAAAACCGTATCGCAATGGTAGCAACAATGGCGTTTATACGGCGTGGCGACTTGGACGATACTTATCGGCTTGCGTTGAAATTGATGGGACATAAACATGATTTGATAAGAAAGGCTGCAGGCTGGATGTTGAGGGAAGCAGGAATGAAGGATCATAAACGACTGTTTGATTTTGTGGAAGAGCATCATCTGGAGATGCCGAGAACGATGCTTAGATATGCAATAGAGAAGTTTCCTTCGGAAGAACGCGAATTTCTTATGCGTCGCTACTGATTTCTATAACAAACTGAAACTCAATATAATCACGATAAATATTCAACAATAAATTAATATAACGGAACAATCATAATGGAACAGAATGTCTTTACTAAAATAATCTCGGCCGAACTGTCATTGCCGGAAAGCAAGGTCGGAAACACCCTCCAGCTTCTTGCCGAGGGATGTACGATACCGTTCATCAGCCGCTATCGCAAGGAGCGTACGGGTGGAATGGATGAAGTTCAGATTGCGGCAATCAGCGACATGAACGATAAGCTGAGCGAGATTGCCAAGCGTAAGGAGACAATCATAAAGACAATCACCGAACAGGGAAAGATGACGGATGTGTTGCATGAACGCATCGAAAAATGCTGGAACGCGACAGAGCTTGAGGATATCTATCTTCCGTATAAGCCAAAGCGCAGGACAAAAGCCCAGATCGCACGCGAACAGGGGCTTGAACCATTGTCGACGATTATTTTGATGCAGCGTGAACAGAATCCTATACAGGCGGCCAAGCGTTTTGTCAAGGGCGATGTGGCGACCGTCGAAGCCGCAATCAAAGGTGCTCAGGACATAATAGCCGAAACCGTGAATGAAGACGAACGTTCCCGTAATCAGGTCCGTGGAATGTTCAGAC
>USFX01000002.1 GCA_900553965.1 uncultured Prevotella sp. | reverse complement strand
GACACCACCGTGGCCGTCTTCTGCGACGAGCATCCAGCGACCACAGCCGCTGCGACGAGCGGCAGGACGCGTGAAATATATCCGATGTACATATTCTTATGTGATATTTTGACGCAAAAGTAACTAAAAATCAGATAATCAGCAAAAAAAGCCCCGCCAAAATTAGCTGATACCGATAAAAAGTCGTAACTTTGCACCCGCTTTTCGGCGTAATCGCTGGCGGGAAGTAACGTGTTGCCCGTTATGTTGCGTTGGAACGATAAGAACAAATTTAATTATAAAGTAACAATGAACTTAATTAAAGTTGCTGAGGAAGCATTTGCAACCGGCAAGCAGTTTCCGGAGTTCAAGTCCGGTGACACTGTGACTGTCGCTTACAAAATTATCGAGGGTACCAAGGAGCGCATCCAGCTCTACCGTGGTGTGGTCATCAAGATTTCCGGTCACGGCGAGAAGAAGCGTTTCACCGTACGTAAGATGTCCGGCACCATTGGTGTTGAGCGTATTTTCCCTCTTGAGTCACCCAACATTGACAGCATCGAGGTCAACAAGATCGGTAAGGTGCGCCGCGCTAAGCTCTACTATCTGCGCAAGCTCACCGGCAAGAAGGCTCGCATCAAGGAGAAGAGAACCGCTGCTCCGAAGGCATAAGGCTGAGATTATCGAAGGAAAAGATAAACCGGCAGGCAAGTCCGAAAGGATTCGCCTGCCGGTTTTTCTTGTTCCAGACGGGTAGAGTAAAATGCACACTTGTAAATGGCCGCACTTTAAATCCAATTTTGAACACCCTACCGAGCGGGACATATTTTGCTTCTGGTCGATTTGTAATTTAAAATACCATTTTTAAGCCCACGAGAATGGGGACTTTCTGAAAAATTTCCGCCTTGCCTCAGAATATCGCAAGTATGCGCGTATCAAAAATTAGGGGTTGTCGTGATTATATATTTACACACTTTGCAAGTTGCTCATTCATAGCCTGATACGAACAGCGGCAATTCCGTTGAACAACAGCGGGGCTGCCGCGGTTGTGCCGTAAGGGCCTTACGGGGTTGCAACGGGGCCCTCGCGGCATTGCAACGAGGCCGCCGTCGCACTGCAACAAGACCGTTGTTACAATGCCGCGAGACCCTTACGGCAGAAAAACGGTAGCTTTTCAGGACAAAATCAACAACCCGAAAACCAGCATTTTCTCTGCTCCATAAGAGTAGTAAGGCCCTTACGGCATCATGGTGGGCAAAAAAACAGTTTGAAGACATAGGGGGAACAATGGCCGTAAGGCCCTTACGGCCTCCGAAAGGTTGCGGAAATGAGCTGAGACGAAGGTTTTGGAGGATGCAATTTTGTAATAATTAATACAGGGGGGGGGAGGATGTGGCTTTTTCTGGGCTTTCGAGGAAGGAGGAGTAGAAATTGTTTTTGAAGACTGAAAAGAAGAGTCTTCTCACTCCTCCCTCCCCGAAAGTCTCAAAAGCCCAGAAAGCCAAAATTCTTCACGGCCTCCTTGCCGGTATGGTCAGGATGAAGCGTGCTCCGCCGTGGTAGTCAGCGTCCAGCGATAGGTTGCCTCCGATTTGTCTCGCTATGTGGCGCGACAGTGGGAGTCCGGCACCGATGCCCTCCTTTGAATTGTCAATCTTGTAGAACATGCCAAAAACGCGTTCCTGATAGGCCTCCGGTATGCCCGTTCCCGTGTCGGTCACGCTGATGATGATATATTCTTTCTTTCTGTCAAAGGAAGACTGGAGGGTTATGCTGCCCTCGGTGGTGAACTTTCGGGCATTGGTGAGCAGATTGTCGATGATGGTCTCAATGCCCTTGGTGCTGCCGAGGAAGTGGAAATCGTCGGGTATGCTGGTATCGAGGGTGAAGCTGACGGTCTCCGGCAGAGTCAGCCGGTAGGTCTCGGTGAGCCTGCGCAGCAGGTCGTTGCAGACGATGTCGTCCCGCTGTGAGGCATAGCTCTCACTTTCCGTCGTCGCTACGTAGAGCAGGTTGTTGATGATCTTGACAAGATTGTCGGAGCTGGCCGTGATGCGGTCGAGGATTTCTGTTTTTTCCTCGTCAGAGGGAGTGTAGCCCGGCTGGCAGATGAGTTGCGTAAATCCGGATATGATGTTTAGCGGAGTACGTATCTCGTGGCTCATGTTCTGGAGTATGTTGCTCTTCAGCCGTTCCGCCTCTTCTGACTTGAAGCGGAGAATTTCGAGCTCGGAGTTCTTTTTCCGAAGGTTCTTCATGTTGTTGCGCCAATTGAAGATGACGAAGATGAGGATGGCGATAATGACGGCCGCGCCGAAGATGACCATCGCCATGACCTTCTTCTTGACCCGGTCTTCGGTGGCTTTGTGACGCATGGCGTTCATTTCAACGTCGGTGGCGGCGTTGTGCAGCTCCTGGAGCATGATGGAGCTGTTGATGGAGTCCTTGACATGGATGTAGGTTTTCTGTGTCTCGAACGCCTTACCCATATCTCCGGAGAGCTCGTAGATGATGGTCTTGAACCTGTAGCGGTCGATGTTGGTCAGCTGGTCGGCGTGTTCGATGGCCTTGACGTAGTTTCCCTCGGCGGCCAGTCCGCACATCATGGCATAATGATAGTATGTCATGGAGAACTCGTCACCGTAGTCTTTCTGCATTTGCAGATAGTCGGTGTAGATGGCCTTGACGAGCTCCCAGTCCTTCTTGATGAAGGCAATGATGATCTTGAAGGCCACGGCGTCGCTGTATGCGTATTTCTGTTTGGCTTGTCCGGTTATTCTGATGGCGTGGTTGATGTCCTTCATGGCCTTGTCCGGATCGCTGTCCATCTCGACGTTGGCAAGTTCCTTGTATATCTGGACGAGCCTTGTCGGGGGCTGGTGCTTGCCTTCGTCGAGCGCCCTGTGGAAGCAGTCCTTGGCCTGTTCGACGTTTCCCTGCAGCGAGTAGATAACGCCGAAGAGGTAGGTGGCGTTGTACAGCTGGTCTTCCGCATTGCGCGCCTTCATGTCTTCGGACATTCTGATGGCCTTTCGCATGGCGTGGTAGAAGTTATTGAAATTGATGTCGTAGAAGATTTCATATTGCCAGCCTTGGTAATACTTGTAGATGTCGCCCAGGTTTAGTTGGTACGCGCGATATTTGGCAGCCGCGCGGTATAGGCTGTCTTTCTTGTCGCTGTTGAAATAGCGCCGCAGCTCGTTCATGATGGAGTCGGCCTTGGCGTCATTTGTTTCGGCAGCGTTTGTTTTGCCTGCCGTCCATGTCAGTGAGATGACGATGGTGACAAGCAGGGTTATGATTCTTTTAGGTATGTCCATCTGCCGTAAATGGAGTATGTGTAGTAGTATATAACTTCTTTTGTTCTGCAAAGTTATATAAATAAATCCACTAAACTTTTAGAGGAAGCCAAAAATAGCATAACGATTGTGAAATTACATTAATCTTTGTCAGTATGATATTAATTCCACGTTCGTCTCATACAACTCCTACGTTAGTCTTACGTTAAGTTTATGCTACTCTTACGTAGATCCGGTGTTTCCGTCTTCTTTCCCGCTTGGCATTATTTGTGCCTGTTGGCCCGTTGCTCGCGGTATTTTGCCTTCTGCTTTGCCGAACCGCTGCCGTGAGCCCCCGTGATATACTTCTTCTTCTTGGCCTTGGTCTTGACCTTGCCGCTGTCGCCGTTTTCCTTTCGTGCCGGGCGGAACATGATGCCGCCTCCTGCGATGATGTCATCGATATCCATTCTTAACTTTTAACTTTAAATTTTAAACTTGTAACTTTAGGCTACGCGCAGAGCTTATTACTTGTAACTTTGGACTTTAAACTTGTAACTTTGGGCTGCGCGCAGAGCTTATTACTTCTAACTTTGTGGTTTGCCCTAAACATTAAACTTGCAACTTCAGACCTTATGTCTTGCTTCAGGGGACAACTCCGCCCCAAACTCTGTGCGCAGCCATAAAGTTTAAAGTTACAAGTTTAAAGTTACAAGTTATCAGTGGTGGAACAGGCGTACGCCGGTGAATGCCATGGCGATGCCGTATTTGTCGCACGTCTCAATCACATTGTCGTCCCGCACCGAGCCTCCGGCCTGTGCGATGTAGCGTACGCCGCTCTTGTGGGCGCGCTCGATGTTGTCGCCGAACGGGAAGAAAGCGTCGCTGCCGAGGGCCACATCCGTGTTCTTGGCAATCCACTCCTGCTTCTCCTCCATCGTCAGAACCTCGGGACGCTCCTTGAACAGACGCTGCCATGTGCCGTCACGCAGCACGTCGTCGTGCTCCTCGCTGATATATACGTCAATCGTGTTGTCGCGGTCGGCGCGGCGGATGCCGTCAACGAAGGGCAGATTCATTACCTTCGGGTGCTGGCGCAACCACCAGATGTCAGCCTTTGAACCGGCAAGACGGGTGCAGTGGATGCGGCTCTGCTGGCCGGCGCCGATGCCGATGGCCTGACCGTCCTTTGCGTAGCAGACGGAGTTGCTCTGAGTATATTTGAGGGTGATGAGGGCGATGAGAAGGTCGCGGCGTGCCTCGGGAGTGAAGGCCTTGGCCTGAGTGGGGATGTTCTCGAACAGTGAGGGGTCGCTCAGGTCGATTTCATTGCGACCCTGCTCGAAGGTGACGCCGAACACCTGCTTGCGCTCGACGGGCTCCGGAACGTAGCCGGGGTCGATTTTGATGACATTGTATGTTCCCTTGCGCTTGTCTTTCAGGATTTCGATGGCCTCGGGCGTATAGTCGGGGGCAATCACGCCGTCACTGACCTCACGCTTGATGAGCGTGGCCGTGGCTGCGTCACACGTGTCGCTCAGAGCGACGAAATCGCCGTAGGAGCTCATGCGGTCGGCGCCGCGGGCACGGGCGTAGGCACAGGCTATCGGCGAAAGCTCCATCTTGATGTCGTCCACGAAATAGATCTTCTTCAGCGTGTCGCTCAGAGGCAGGCCTACGGCCGCACCGGCGGGCGAAACGTGCTTGAACGAGGCTGCTGCGGCAAGACCCGTGGCGGCCTTTAGCTCGCGGACGAGCTGCCAGCTGTTGAGCGCGTCGAGGAGATTGATGTATCCCGGACGGCCGTTGATAACTTCGATGGGTAGTTCGCCTTCGGTCATGAATATGCGTGAAGGCTTCTGGTTCGGATTGCATCCGTACTTCAGTGTTAATTCTTTCATAAGTCTGTCAAACTGGAAAACCTGTTAATTTTCTGCTGCAAAGTTAATGTATTTCTGCGACATACGCAAATGCCACCTTTATTTACGAGTGTTGAATTAGGAATGTCTTCTGAATGTTTTTCTGAATATAATACCGTTTCTTGAAGCGTTTTGATATTTTTATAGTGAGAGGATAAAGCCGCTTCTAAATATGTTAAACAATGTAATTGGTGCTTTGGTTTATATTTAATATAGTATCTTTACAATTAAATTGCTCTTTGACATGTTTGTTATGAATTGCTTGAAAAGTTTCTGCTTCGCAGTATAAACAACAGTACGATGGACGTGGTTACGTACATCTTTTTGGTTGTGAATTGCTTGAAAAGTTTCTGCTTCGCAGTATAAACAACAGTTCATCGCAATGTTTAATCGCCTCATCTAAGTTGTGAATTGCTTGAAAAGTTTCTGCTTCGCAGTATAAACAACAGTCTTAAAAAGGACGGTACACCATGTAAGAGGTTGTGAATTGCTTGAAAAGTTTCTGCTTCGCAGTATAAACAACAGTTAAGAACTTGGATTACACTAACGAGGTAATGTTGTGAATTGCTTGAAAAGTTTCTGCTTCGCAGTATAAACAACAGTGGTTCCATCTTTTTTCCGCTCGACTTTCTGTTGTGAATTGCTTGAAAAGTTTCTGCTTCGCAGTATAAACAACAGTTCATCTTTATATAATTAATACGTTACACTTGTTGTGAATTGCTTGAAAAGTTTCTGCTTCGCAGTATAAACAACAGTTCGAACGTTTCTCGCCCTTGCCCGAATCTGGTTGTGAATTGCTTGAAAAGTTTCTGCTTCGCAGTATAAACAACAGTCACCCAATGAAAAAATCTTTGTGTCTGACAGTTGTGAATTGCTTGAAAAGTTTCTGCTTCGCAGTATAAACAACAGTTTTGCGGGTGTTGCCCCGCTTGTCTTGCTGGTTGTGAATTGCTTGAAAAGTTTCTGCTTCGCAGTATAAACAACAGTGAGCTTGAGTTTCAAGAGCTTGCTCAATGGGTTGTGAATTGCTTGAAAAGTTTCTGCTTCGCAGTATAAACAACAGTTCGTAATTCATACGTGCTGCAATGCGCCCGTTGTGAATTGCTTGAAAAGTTTCTGCTTCGCAGTATAAACAACAGTTCTTTAGCTTCTTTGTATCCATTGATCTTGGTTGTGAATTGCTTGAAAAGTTTCTGCTTCGCAGTATAAACAACAGTCTGAAAGATAACTCTGATCATTCGACGTCTGTTGTGAATTGCTTGAAAAGTTTCTGCTTCGCAGTATAAACAACAGTCAGCCGATAGAGTATGAGGATACTATGGTTGTTGTGAATTGCTTGAAAAGTTTCTGCTTCGCAGTATAAACAACAGTTTACAGATAACGGTACCATAGGACATCCGGGTTGTGAATTGCTTGAAAAGTTTCTGCTTCGCAGTATAAACAACAGTTTTACAGCGCAAATATAACAATATCATTTTGTTGTGAATTGCTTGAAAAGTTTCTGCTTCGCAGTATAAACAACAGTAACCAAAGATATCAGAAGAACCATCACCATGTTGTGAATTGCTTGAAAAGTTTCTGCTTCGCAGTATAAACAACAGTCGGTTCTTCTTGAGATCTATCCGAGCGCCAGTTGTGAATTGCTTGAAAAGTTTCTGCTTCGCAGTATAAACAACAGTATAAAAAGATCACGAATATCATTGATACCTGTTGTGAATTGCTTGAAAAGTTTCTGCTTCGCAGTATAAACAACAGTATACCAATTAACAGAGCCATTGGTATATACGTTGTGAATTGCTTGAAAAGTTTCTGCTTCGCAGTATAAACAACAGTCCAGAATGAAAAAGGACCTTCAGATGTCGGTTGTGAATTGCTTGAAAAGTTTCTGCTTCGCAGTATAAACAACAGTCAATGCCTAATATATATACTAACAAAGATAGTTGTGAATTGCTTGAAAAGTTTCTGCTTCGCAGTATAAACAACAGTATAAATGAAGTATTTACTACGGCTTATGGGTTGTGAATTGCTTGAAAAGTTTCTGCTTCGCAGTATAAACAACAGTCCGGCCGGAGCTGTCCGTCACGGCCGGCATGTTGTGAATTGCTTGAAAAGTTTCTGCTTCGCAGTATAAACAACAGTTATTCCTCCTCTGATGAATTAATGTGAAGTGTTGTGAATTGCTTGAAAAGTTTCTGCTTCGCAGTATAAACAACAGTAGTCCTCTTCAGATGCATTGACATGCATAGTTGTGAATTGCTTGAAAAGTTTCTGCTTCGCAGTATAAACAACAGTAGACTTTTAGAAAGTGACTGGTTATTAGATACTTGCAAAGGAAATCAGAAAATAAAAAGAACTGCGATAATGGCAGAATCCCGTCCTTTAGTGGCGGGATTTTTTGTTTTTATATGTTTCAATTATGTAAACTTCTTGCCAGAAAGATTGGCATATTGGTGTTTTTCAGAAAAGTTCTAATTGGTGGCCTGGAGAATTGGGAATTGTAGGTTTTCGACCGTAAAAGACTTGTATGTTCCCAAATTGTTTGTCTGTGATGCACATAATACAGACGTTGCCGTATTCCGGTAGTATGGCTTTCACGCGGCGTATGTGGACTTCAGCATTTTCGATGCTTGCGCAATGTCTTATGTAAATGGAATATTGGAACATGGAGAAACCGTCTCCCATGAGGCGCTTGCGAAACTCTGCGGAAGCCTTACGGTCTTTCTTCGTTTCTGTCGGCAAGTCGAACAAAACCATGACCCACATAATGCGATATTCACTGAAACGTTCTGATAGCATTGGCGTTATTACGACATTACAGGATAATAGATGCGTCGTATCTCACCCATGAAACATCGTGCGAGTGAAGCTGTTGTCTGACTTGCGGCAACCATCAGCGGGCTTTGCCGGCCGTTTATCGTGACATCGAGCGTTGGAATGGTCAGTAGCAGGGCCTTTATGTCACGCGTCAGTTCAAAATCTACACCATTATCAGTGATGATGTCATGAACAAGATTGTCTACGTATGGACGGTATGGCTCCATGATGTCATCCGCGAGGCAGTAAGCATTGTAACGGTTGTGATGATGTATGCCGAGAGTAGGGAGCAGACCACTCGACACAAGGGCCCTCGCCATTACGGCCCGAAGGATGGCATAGCCGTAGTTCAGAAGATTGTTCGGGAACAACCCTTCGCGGTCTCTGATGAAGTCGTTGACGTGGCTGCTGAAGAAATTTTTCCAATAGTAGGCGGCGGCTTTGCCCTCGACATTGTGTGTGTCTCCGCTTTTCACGTCAGTGGCCCATTTGCGCATACATCCTGTGGCGGCCGTCGGACAACATCGCTCAAGTGCAGCGGCCTGATTGGCAATTTTCTGTTGTATGGTCTGCTGCCACAGTTGTTTTCGCAGTGGTAGTGAGGAGTCAAGCTGATGACGGAACCGCTCGTTCTGAACAGTGTTGCCTGTGAGCGGCAACATCAGTCCGACGGGCATGCCGCGTGAGTCGCATGAGATGATGGCGCAGTTGTTTTCAAGCAGTGCTTCCATGACACCGCTGGTGATGGTGATACGCCGGTTGTCGAGCACGACGTATGCTATGTCCTCTATCGGTTTTGTGACGGTGGCGCGCGTTTTGAAATCGTTGTCCACTGCCGTACAGGTCTCCACCTCAGGCAGTTTTATCACGAGCTGCCCGAGGTGGAGAGACAGATAGGCGGGATTGCCGAAATAGAGTGTCTTCTTAATCATAAGCCAGTCATCTTTCAGTATCCTAATTTAACGATTTGTCCCAAACGGTCAACTTTGATTGGGATGCACTTTTCCTTGATGTTTTCACCCGTCAATGCTATTTCAATCTTATTCAATACATTAAATTCATGCAAATCATTGTTATTGATAATCGCTTTTGCTATGGTATTTCCTATAAAAAAGCATTGCTTTCCATTGCAACTTACCATTTTATATATTCTGCTCTTGTCAATAGTCTCGACGGAGAGCGTTTCTCCTTCTTTTGGCAGGTAGACCAAATCTCCGGGAGACAGAACGAACGTCGGAATTATACCGTCCTCGTCGGCTACGGGCAGTCCCGCCTTCATGCGGTCGATGACGACGTTGAGCGGTATGGACGAATAGCGGCGTTTGCCGTCTTCACCTTCATAGATGGCAAAGAACAGGTTTGTGCCCTTGGCTGCTTCAACAAACTTCTTCGACTTGTTGCCGCTCTTGCCGATGGCAAACTTGTTGGCTTTTTCATATACGCGCACTTTAAGAATTGGCTGATGCCACTTCCCGTTGTTGAGGGTGCGGATGTTCCTGTTCATCTCCTCTATGCCTTCGGGAGAGAAAGCGATGTCGGGGTCTTCGCCGTTGTTTTCAAGATGACGCAGCATTATTTTTTGGATGCCGGTGTCGGTAATTTCATTGATGATCTTCTTGCGGTTGAAGGATTGGTCAATGGGCTTGCGGGTTGCAAAATATCTGTCCGAGGTCTCAGCCGTGAAATAATAGATTGGAATCTTGTTCAGATTGATGTCAGACCAAATTTCGGCGTTGTCCTCAAAGTAAGCCTTTATTTTCTTCAAGTCGTAACCCAATTCGAGCATGGCCTTGATCTTTTTCTTCAGGTCACGGTCGATGATGTCGTCGGGGCGTGTGATGGCCTCTTTCAGTTTTACTTCTTTTTGCAGCCGCAGGTTGACTTCGCCGTAGACGGTTTCTTTGTGCAGCGGTTTGCGTATGGCCCAGTTATCGCCCTTCGTTTGCTGTTCGAGCACACGCTTGTTGTTCTTGAGTTTCTGTATCTTGTTTTTTGTTCTGCTTATCACCCGCAGATTCTGTTTGAAGCTGACGATAATCCGATTGAGAGCATTGTTTACATCGGCAGGGAATGTGTCCCAAGGCATGTTCAAAGTCCATTGGTAGTTGCCGTTGGCGTCGGTGCGCTGCTTATGGCACAGGGCGTGCTGCAGGTCATGACGGGTGGTCTGAGCGTCATGTTTGGCGGATTCGTTGTTCAGGTAGTTGACAATGCTTCTTGTAGCGCAGGCGATGACGATAGCGTCCATAGCGTGGTGGCGGTGGTCGATGCGCTTCTTGTTGAAACCGCGTTGTTGTTCGATGGGCATGTCGGGGATGACATGTCCGGAGGTGTTCTTGGTCGTGTACAGTTGTTGGCCGCACATCTTGTCAAGTCTCTCGAAGCGTGGCAATATGATTCTGTTCCACACGTCGTTGACACCCCAGTCCTTTTTGAGTCGGTCGGTAACACTACCGGTACAGACAATGACGTTTTTGGATGTGGCCTCTTCTTCTCCTTTCTCCCGGACAATCTTTGACATCAGACTTTTTACGAGCTTGCTTATGTAGCGGCTGTCGTTGAGTTGGCGGTCGATGAATCCGTCGGGGATGTCATCCATCATCAGTTTTTTCAGCTTTTGCGGATTTGCCGAGTAGGTGTTTTTCACGAGCTGCTCATATTCTTTGGGTTCGAGTATGGTCGCTGTTATGCCGCGCGAAAGAGGAACTTTTTCGCCGTGATGGCGCATGATGAATTCGTATCCGAGCTGATTGTCTTTCAGTTTGTTTACTTCCGATTCGCAGATGACCTTGTTTGTGAACGAATTGTCGAAATAGCGGGATTGAGGTATTACGTGCTCTATCTCATAATCCGGAGTGAACAGACGGGAGAGAGGTATGGCCAGTCCCGTGTATGGAGAACGGTATTTCTGGTCGAGCCACAGTTTATAGCGCTGGACGTCGGAGTGGGACGGCTGCTTGCTTTTCTCGTTCAGTCTTCCGATAAGTTCCTTGATGTCAGGTGTAATGTCTCTTTCGGATGCCAACACTCCTTCCTCATAGATGCGGAGCAATTCCTGTTGGGACGGGGAGTGAGGATGGACGCCTTCGATGTCCATGTCCGGACTTGCGAATTCCCGAAGCAGGTACTTGATTCTGATATTGGTGTTTTCGTTTTCGGTCATGTTTTGGGCCATTTGCGCGCGTTTTGCTGCCGGTGACTTCATCTCGCGGCCCAATTCGATATGTATTTCGTCAATGTGTCCTTCTTTCTTCCATATATCCCTGACAGTGCGCAATGTCTCCATGACAACCTGTTCAACGATGGGATTGTTCAACGAGTGTTGGCGGAAGTGGCGCAGATACTCGTCAATGTCTTCAGGTCGTTTCCATCGCTCGGTGTCCGACGCTTCACTGTGGCGGTTGTACACGACATAGCAGGCAAGCCATAACGGCAAGCCTTTGAAGTGTGAGATGTCATTGAGGTTAATGGCTTTCTCTCTGACAGTATTCTTGATGTTCTCGTCTGCCTCTCCGTCTATGATGCGATCAATTCTTTCCCTTGTCTTTGCATCTATGGACTCTTCGCTCCAGTATTTGCCCATGCGTATGAGTGGCAGGAGTTTGTTGAGGGCTTTCAGCGAATAGGCTCCGTAGTCGTTCTTGAACGGTGGTATCTTGATGAAATGTTCGGTGAAAGTGGTCTCGTCCAACGTGTTCTTACGTGCAAATGTCGCAAGAGCCGTTCTTAGTTCCTGTTTGTCGGAGACAGAATAGAGTATGTGCCACAAAGCCTCTTCTGTCTCTGTCGTTAAAAATGAAGCACTGATGCCGGCTTTCTTCAAGCGCGATAGGATTAACTCGCGTGTTTCGTTGCATGGGTATTCCCTGTCCTCTACGTAATTCCATCTGTACAGATGTTTGCCGTTTTGTTTTTTTAGTTTGAAAAATGAAGAGAGCAAGGTGTCTTGCTTGATGGCCTTCTTGTTGTTGAGAAACTCGAACAAACGTTCATAGACAGTCTCATCTTTCAAGAAAGAGTCGGTCACGTCAACATCCAGTTTCGTTTTTCCGTCAACAATCTTGCTGCGCTCGTAGATGCGAAGATTGCTGATAAATTGCCACAGCCTGAATTCTTGGAATCTCGGATGTGACTTTGATACGCACTTTATGCCGATGTGTTTTGTTTCTCCGGTCTCGGGATTTTTGTAGGCTCTGGTCTCGTATTGGCAGTCGGCAATCAACGACTTCTTGCTCTTCAACGGACGTTGGTAGAACAAGATGTCTTCAGCAAGCAGGTAAGTGAAATCCCGGTGAGTTATGTTGTTGCGGTGGGCATCATTGCTTGGATACAGTTCCTCAACGCATCTGTCGTATAGTTCCTTATCATTGAGCTCGGGGATGAACTGCTTCTGTTTTTCCAATATGGCCTTAAGCTCGCTTTTGTAGTATTCGCGCTCGATGGTGCGTACAAGACGGCCTTTAATCTTTTGTGTCGTGTCGGACAAAAGATTGTCGTAGATATAGCTGCCAACTGTCTTTGCAGATTTGTCGATGCTTGCCTCTGTCTTTTTCTTGAGCAAGCCCCAATCATCTTCTTTTGGCTGACGGAGTGAACGGCGTATTTGTCCGTCCTTGTCAACTTTTGGTTGCCCGTTGTTATCCAGCAACGTTGTTATGATGAAATCTTTTGTCTTACCTTCCCAATCAAGGAATGTCTTGCTCGTCCTCCGGTAGACCATACCGTTCTCAAGATAGACGTTGTGCCATGTGCCATCGCCTTTCTTTTCGTCGGTTGCTTCAACCCTGATGATTTTTAGCGACAGATATTCCTCAATTTTATTTTGTGTATCTTCTTCGTCTTCCCCGCGTAATTGATAGTATCCTCGTTTCTGATTGAAATTGAGCAGTATCCATGCCAGTTCTTCTTTTTGTATCGGAGCGGTTAGGGCTTTCTTGCGCAGATAGTATAGTGTCCAGTCGTATGGAATCTTCTTGGCTTCTTCTGTGAGTTGCGGATTGTGCTCATAGAATTCATTCAGCATCTCGTTGAAAGACTGTTTGAACAGAAATTGCATTTTGCCTTCGTTGTCTTTCAACCATGCAAGTTTCGGTTCGGAATTGTTGGTGAATTTACCGTAGCGTTTGAGACATTCTGAAAAATGTTCTGGCAGAAACCCCATGATGTTTAATATGCGATATAGGCGCTCTCTACGCAATAGATAACGTTCTCGCATACGTCTCATTCCTCTATATTCGGTTCGCGCTTTTGTTTGTGAAACGGAATTTCCCTTATCAAAATCGCCTAATATGCTTGCATCCATAGGTATGATTCTGCTGCCTGCATTTGCAATCTCTTTTAATTGGAGTTTGCCATCTTCGTTTGTATCTCCGTAGACGATAGCCCATCCTATACTATTTGTGCCGATGTCGAAGCCGAGAATCTTTTTCATATTTTGTTAATAGTTTATTATTATTTCGGTTATTAGAATTTAATTCGTATCTTTGCAGGAACTTTCAAGCAATTCACAATAAGGATTATTCCGTTGTGATTATTCAAGGTGGAGATTTTATCTTCGCCTTTTTTGTTTCTTTCATGCCGTTCTTTTTTATAGCATGTTTCACCTTTATTGCACGTGAATTATTCTGTCGGCAGAAATCCAAATCGTTTTTTTGTGGATATTGCTTTATGGTGTATATGAAATAGGAAAAGGGTGCATCAAAGGCAGGAGATAGTTATCTTTGCTTTTGATACACCCTTTTATCTGATTGTTGCACGGCGCTTTAGACCGTGATATGATCGTTATTTCTTTTTGTTCGAGATGCTGAGAGCCTGCTTGGCTATCTCGTTCTCGGGGTCAAGTTCCAGAATCTTGTTCCAGTAGACATCGGCGGCGTCGCGGTCATCCTTCACAAGATTGAAGTAGCCAAGGTATCTGTAGCACTCGATGAGGCGTGCCTTGTCGCTGGAACTTTTCTCGGCGCGGGGCTCAATGATGGCTGCAAGCTGCTCGTAATAGGGCTTGGCAAGGCCTTCAGTCGTCTCAGGGTCCATGTAGGAGTTGATGCGCGCAACCCAGAAGATTGAGTATTCCTCTGCGTCGGGGAATTTCTCTTTCAGTCCGGCGTATGTGCTCTCGGCTTTCTTGAACATGTCCTTGCGGGCATCTCCCTCCAGAGTGTTGGCATACTGGGTGTAGAGCTGTGCCAGTCCGACGATGTCGTTAGCCTGCGGATTGTCCACCGAAGCAAGGAACTCCTGATATGTCTTTATAGCGTTCTCATAGTCATCGTTCTGCTTGTAGCCCTCGGAAAGCTGCTTGATGACGCCGGCGCGCTTGGTCTTGTCCTCGAAGTTCTGCTCAAGTGCCTTCTTGTACATGTCGATGGCCTCCGTGTGCTTCTTGGCTCCGCTGAGCGCGTTGCCATAGTAGGTGTAGTCGAAGTAGGAGAACTTGGCGCTGTCGGACTTGTTGAAGAGGGCGTCTGCATAGATGAGCGCGTTGTCATAGTCCTTCAGGTCGGTGCAGCTGAACATGGCGAGACGGTTGAATGCGGCGTCGCGCGGGTTTTTCTTGAGTCCGGCCTGAGCGATTTTGAGGCTCTCGTCATATTTCTGTGAGAACCACAGGGACATGGCGAAGCTCGTCAGGTCTGCTTCTTCCATTGCGTTGATGTCAGCCTTGCGGAAGCTCTCGATGGCTTTTTCAAACTCATTCGAAGAGTAATAGATGCGGCCTTTCAGGGCGTCAACGGCTATGTCGGGGCGCTGTGAGCGCAATTCCTCCAGCTTGTCAACGGCTCCCTGCGGGCTTACTTTGCGGTAGACGTTGGCATATTTATAGTAGGCATCGGGATTCTTCGGGTCAGTATAGATGGCCATCTCGTAATATTTGGCAGCCTCACCGCCGTTGTTGGCGCGTGCGGCCAAATCGCCGAGCAGGATGTATGCGGGGCTGTATTCCTTAGCCTTGAGGGCATACTCGGCATATATCTTTGCATTCAGCGTGTCCTTGAGGTCATAGTAGGCGCGTCCGATACCGCAGAGGACTTCCGGATTCTTCTTGTTCTTCTTGTAAATATCCTTCATCTGCTTGGCCAGATCAGCGGGATTGCTCTTGATGATGTTGGTAATCTCGTCTATCTGTGCTTTGTTGTCCTGAGCTGTTACGGGCATGCTGAGACCAATCAGCATTGCTCCTATCAATAAATGCTTTGTTTTCTTCATCGTTATTCCTCTATTATTATGATTATTATTTTCTGTAGTTATGGTATTGTCATTCCGTGACGACGTTCACTTCGCGGACTTCCATGTTGGCCCTGTATGGCAGCAGACCGGCCTTATGGATGATGAGCTGACCGCGGTGGTCGGCGGCAATGAAGTTGGTGAATCCCCACGGCAGTCCGTTGATGGGGTCGTTCAGCAGCGCGTAGATTGTACGCCCCAGCGGGTAGTTGCCGTTATATATATAGAACTGATACGGTTTCCAGCTGCTGGCCACAGTGGCCGGGTGGATTCTGCTTACCGCCATTACCGTTATATTCTTCCTGAAAGTGACATTTGTCGTGTCGCGCTTGTCGTTGAGCCAGTTTGAACCGATAATTCCGATGGAGTTCGGATGCTTCTCAACGAAGTCTATTACTTCTGCCGATTTCTTCACGGCGTAGATATTGGGGCTGTTGATGGGTTTGCCGTCGAGGAGGGAGTCCACACAGAAGTGGACGGTGCTTGACTGTTTGTTGTCAAATGCGACCTCGATGTCGCCCAGTTTTGATTCGGGATACAGCTTGTTCCATTTTGACACCTTGCCGGAGAGGATGAGTTTGAGGTCCTGCAGGGATATTATGGTGTCGGGATTTTCCTTGTTGACAATAAGTGCCAGACCGTCGTAAGCCAGCGGTATGGCTGCGGGCAAGAACCGACGGTCCTTCAGGTTCTGCTCTTCTCTTTTGGTGAATCTGCGTGTGGTGATGGCCAGATACGTCTGCTCTTTCATCAGCATGTTGACGGCATCCAGCTCGTTGGTGTACTGAGGAATTAGCTTTGCGTTGGGATAGATACTTTGGAAGACCTCAACTTCTTCCTCGATGATAGGACTGAAACTCTCATCAGAGACGAATTTAATCGTCCCTGATGAGTAAGTGTCAGTTCTGCCGTCCTTCGCTTTCCGGTTGCAGGCAACCGTAAGACAGAGGATGAGAGTCAATCCAACTGTTATGTTGAATAGGTTCTTCTTCATTTTGCTGTAATTATAGTGTTACAGGTTGATGACATTTTCTTATGGCCGCAGTGGCTGCGGGACATGCTTACTGCAACTGGAATGTCACAGGCAGCGTGAACCATACAGGCACTGCCGCACCGTTCTGCTTACCGGGAATCCATCGCGGCATGGCCTTAACCACGCGCAGGGCTTCCTTGTCGAGTGACGGGTCAACCGAGCGGACAACCGAAGCGTTGCTGATAGAGCCATCCTTACCTACGACGAAGCGTACGATGACACGTCCCTGAACACCGTTCTCTTCTGCGACAGCAGGATACTTGATGTTCTTGCTCAGCCATTCCATCAGCTTGCCGTCACCACCGGGGAATGTAGGCATCTGCTCGACGATGTCGAACGGCTTCTCTTCCTCTTTCGGCTTCTCGTCAGCGATGACTTCCTTAGCCTTCAGCACTTCACCTTCAGCCTCGTCGTTACCCTTTACGTCGAATGAACCGATGGCAGTCGTTGACTTTGCAAGTTCGTCCTGTGACTTCAGCTCATCCTCAGGCTTCACCTCATCGTCTTTCTTAATCTCGGGTGCGGTGAACTTCACCGAACTCTTGACCTTCTCAACGACTTTCTGTTCCATCTCAACCTTTACAGGCTCCTTGCGCTCAACCTTGGCTTCCTTCTTCTGAGCGAGCTGTGAAAGCTCAACGTCAGTGGTGATGGCAACCTTCTTGGCTGTAACGCTCTTGATGAAATCCATTGTGAGAGCACCTGCGAAAATAAGAGCGAGGATAATAAATACGATTGCTAACGCCTGTAGATTTCTCTTACCGGTATCCTTGCGGAGCACGTAAGCACCATATTCCTTATTCTTGTCTTCAAAGACGAGGTCGACCCAGTTATTGTCTATTAGATCTATTTTTGACATAGTTCTTCTGTTTTAATGTTATTAGCCACTGATTACTTTACACCTTTCAGACCGAGAAGTTTCTCGTCGTCAGGGTTAATCTTGTCAATGACATATTTACCAATACTGCAAATCTGCATCTCGTCCAGAGCTTCAACCATATTGCTATAGTTAGCGGTATCCATAGGCTTGATAATGATGGTCAGAGTAGGAATCTTCTCACCATTAATATTACCTTTCTTCAGTTCTTCGAGTTCCTTGTTGTAGACCTCGTCTGACATTGTTGAGCCGATAGCGCCTTTCTTCTCATCCAGCTTCTGCTTGGCGAGCATGATTTTGGCAACAGGAGCGATACCTTCCTCTGTCATGTGCTGCATGAGCACCTTACGGATTCCGTCCTTGCCCCATGTCGTCTCTTTGATGCACTCGGGCTTATCATATTCGGGGAGTCCCGGGATATAATAAATCTTGTCGTTACCGGCCAGATAGATGGTGATGGTGTGAGACGCCTTGGTCACGGATTTGTCCTCTTTTTCGAGGTTCTTGTCGTTGCTCGGCATCGTCAGCTGCATCGCACTCGGTTTGCTCAGGGTGGTACAGAGCATGAAGAACGTGATAAGAAGCATCATCATATCCACCATCGGCGTAAAGTCGACTCGGGTCTGCTTTTTATTCTGCTTACTTCCTTTTTTCTTTGCCATGTCTTATTCCTCCCCGGTTTTAAGGTTAGTGATGAGCTGGTAGCGGTTCTCGTTCATGTCCTGCAACTCTGACATCACGGTCTTCACGACCTTATACGGTGTCTTGGCATCGCACTTGATTGCGAGTTTGATGTCAGGGTTTACGTCCTTTGCGGCTGTAACCCACTCTTGGAACTGACTTTTTTCACCGTCAATACTGTCGGTAGGAACGCCCTGTGTCTGGATGAACTCCGTCATCTGCTGTGATTCCAGATTCAGATAATCCGGGAACTTGGTGATTGACATACCTATGGCACTGCTTTCCTTGAACTTCTTCATCTGTGCTCCGTTCAGTGAGACACCGAACTTGTCCGCCATAGTCTGAAGCATGTTCACGGCATCGTTCTTGTTGTCCGTGCCAAGGAATATCTTTCCAGACGGGTCGATGAGGATGTTGAGCACATCCTTCTCAGGCACCTTCTTTTCTGACACCGAGCTTGGCGTGTTGACCTGGACTGGTTCCGGCTGCAAGAATGTTGATGTCAACATAAAGAAGCACAGAAGCAGCGTCATCACGTCAGACATAGGGGTCATGTCTATCCAGACGTCCTTCTTTTCTATTTTTATTTTACCCATTATTATAAACTAATTAAAAGGTAAAACAATTAAGCCTCCTCTGTGTGGTTAACGTCGTATGTCGTAGCTATAGTATAACCAACCTCGTCGAGTGCGTATGTGAGCTTGTCAATGCGGTTTGTGAGGAAGTTGTATGAAACAACGGCAACCCATGAAGTCAAAATACCGGAAGCGGTGTTCACAAGGGCCTCAGAAATACCGGCAGACAGGGCGGCTGAGTCAGCACCACCACTTGAAGACAGAGCGGAGAACGAACTGATCATACCCAACACAGTACCGAACAGAGCGGTAAGAGTACCCAAAGTGACGATTGTAGCGATGATCGGGAGGTTCATCTGCAGAGTGGGCATCTCCAACTGAGTTGCCTCCTCGTGAGCCTGCTGAATCTTGGCAATCTTCTGAGCTTTCTTCATAGTGTTGTTGCTCTCGGCTTCCTTGTAAGCGTTGATGGAAGCCTTAACCACGTTTGCCACAGAACCTTTCATCTTGTCGCAGAGAGCATTAGCCTCGTCGAACTTGCCGGCCTTGATGAGAACCTTTACCTCTGCTGTGAACTTGCTGAGGGGCATTGTTCCGAAAGAAACTCTCTGAGCGAGGAGACGCTCGAATGTAAGAGCGATAACTGAAAGCAACAGTGTGATGATAAGACCTACTACATAACCTCCCTTGTAAACGATACCTAACATGTCGCCAGGAATAGGATGTCCCTTGGGATCGCCGTTAACGAAGTGGCTGGGATCTCCAAATACGAAGAAGTAAATGCAGTATGCGATTATACAGCATACGACGAGAATCCAGATAGCGTTCTTAACTCCTACTGTGCCCGTTGATTTCTTGGCTGGGGCTGCAGCCTTTGTTGTTGTTGCCATAATTTGTTTTTTAATTTTTTAGTTATTATAAATTTAAGTTGTATTGTCTTTATCATTAGATTAGGCCGCAATGGCCGGACATCTTGATGTTTTTCCACTCCATTCTAACGGCAAAGATAACAAAATAAAGCAGACGGGATGATTGATTTGCATCTTTTAACTATGTATTTATTAAAATTTGTTTGCTTTATTGTCCTGCTGTATGAATATTGTGGTTTAGGATTTACTTCAACTCTGCCAGAGTGTCTTTAATCCGCCTCATGGCCTCGATGATATTCTCGTCACTTGTGGCGTAGCTCATGCGGAAGCATTCGGGGTCTCCGAAGGCGTCTCCGCCTACTGTTGCCACGTGGCCCCGCTCCAGCAGATACATGGCGAGGTCGGTGGAATTGGAGATTGTCACCGTGCCGTCGGTCTTGCCGTAGAAGCTGCTGCATTTGGGGAAAAGATAGAACGCACCTTCGGGAACGTTGACCTCCAGTCCGGGGATATCCTTGGCGAGGCTGACGATAAGGTCGCGGCGGCGCTCAAACGCCTTGCGCATCTCCTCAACACAGTCCTGGCTCGCGGTGTAGGCGAACTCGGCGGCCTTCTGGCTGACGGAGCACGGACCGCTGGTGTACTGTCCCTGCAGCTTGTTGCATCCCTTGACAATCCACTCCGGAGCGGCTATATATCCTATGCGCCAGCCTGTCATAGCGTATGCCTTTGACACGCCGTTGACGATGATGGCACGTTCTTTCATGCCGGGGAACTGGGCTATGCTTTCGTGGCGGCCCACATAATTGATATGCTCGTATATCTCGTCGGCCAGAACGAAGAGGTCGTCGTGGCGCTTGATGACTTCGGCCAGCGCGGCCAGCTCATCCTTTGAATAGACGCTTCCGGTCGGATTGCTCGGCGAGCAGAGTATGAGCATGCGTGTCTTCGGTGTGATGGCGGCTTCGAGCTGCTCGGGCGTCATCTTGAAGTTCTGCTCAAAACCGGCCTCGACAATCACGGGCACGCCCCCGGCGAGCTTGACCATCTGCGGATAGGAAACCCAATAGGGGGCGGGGATGATGACTTCGTCACCGTCGTTGACCAGCGCCATCAACGTGTTGCAGACGCTCTGCTTGGCTCCGTTGGAGACAAGGACCTCTGCCATGGTGTAGTCAAGACTGTTCTCACGCTTGAGCTTGGCCACGATGGCTTCGCGCAAGTCGGCGTATCCAGGTACAGGTGAGTAGCGCGAGTAATTGTCGTCCACGGCTTTTTTTGCGGCCGCCTTTATGTGGTCGGGGGTGTTGAAGTCGGGCTCACCGACGCTCATGTTGATTACGTCAATGCCCTGAGCTTTCATCTCCGAACTCTTTTGTGACATAGCCAGTGTGGCTGAAGGTGCAAGCCTCTGCAAACGGTCTGATAGTTGTGCCATATTTATATAATTGTATTATAATAACTGCAAAATTAAGTATTTTATTTCGTTCGGGAGCAGAATTCTTGCTTTTTTTAAGTTTTAAGTTGAAAGTTGAGTGTTGTCGGTTAAGGGCTGGGGGAAGTGGGAAGAAGGGGCCGGCCGGGATTTTATGTGTTGGTGAGTGGTGCGGTGAGCAGAGGAAAAGAGTTGTGCATGTTCTCAAAATTCTGAATTTAAGAGCCGCAAGAACGGGCACTTTTCATTTTTCTTTTTCCTCGCTCCGAAATACCGCAAGCATGAGCGTATCAAAAATCAGGGGTCTCAAAGGAACTTTATTTACATATTTTTCAACCCGTTCATTTCCAGCCACTTGCGGCCGCGCGCATTTTTGTCATATCACGACGGGACCGCAATCAGTCTGCCGTAAGACCCTTACGGACTTGTCATAAGGGCCTTACGGCAATGCAACGGGGCCGCCGTTGCAACACAACAAGGCCGCCGCCGTAACCTCGGGAGGCCCTTACGGCAAGAAAAGCTGGTGTTTTCAGTCTCAAAACGCAAGTCACAAATCGACGAAAATCTTCGTTCCAGAAAAGCCGGGAGGGCCTTACGGCTGCCCAGAAGCCGTTTTGTCGTGCGAAAAATGAGCAGAAAAGTACCCGGACATGCCTCAAAAGGGCCCGAAAACGAGCTAAAACGAAAGATTTGGCAGACATGATTTTGTAAGAATATCAGCCAACGCCACCCCACCCTAACTCCGCGATGCCTACACATTTTATATATAAGGGCTATGTAGGGTCACGACCTGATGTCGCTGAAATGTCGGTTGCCTGCATACAATTGACGGCCGGACAAAGCTGGTGTTCAAAACCGGAAAAATGTGCGGCTGATTATGGGTGCACTCGCTGTCCCTCTGGAGTGCACCCATAATCAGCCACACTTTTCCTATGATTTTGAACACCCTACCCTCTGAGGCGCACCTGCAAATCTATAATTCTTCATCCAACAACTCGCCCGACCACTCAAACCACCCACTCATAACTTATAATTCATAATTTAGAATTACCACCCCTCCTCTGGCATGATATTTGCTTATCGACAAATAGAATCAAAACCAAAATAAAATATCATGCAGAAAGGTAATATCGGGGTTACGACAGAGAACATATTCCCCGTCATCAAAAAGTTCTTATACTCAGATCATGAGATTTTCCTGCGCGAGATTGTGTCAAACGCCGTTGACGCCACACAGAAGATGAAGACGCTGGCCGACAAGGGAGAATTCAAGGGCGAGCTGGGCGACCTGACCGTGCGTGTCAGCATCGACGAAAAGGCCGGCACCATCACCGTCAGCGACCACGGTATCGGTATGACCGAGGAGGAAATCGACAAGTATATCAATCAGATTGCCTTCTCCGGTGTCAACGACTTTTTGGAGAAATACAAGGACAACGCCAACAATATCATCGGCCATTTCGGTCTCGGCTTCTACTCTTCGTTCATGGTCAGCAAGAAGGTAGAAATCGTCACACGCAGCTATAAGGACGGTGCCAAGGCCGTGAAATGGAGCTGCGACGGCAGCCCCGCTTATGAGATTGACGACGCCGAGAAGGAGAGCCGCGGCTCTGACATAATCCTCTATGTCGACGACGACTGCAAGGAGTTTTTGGAGAAGAGCAAGATTGAGGGTCTGCTCAACAAATACTGCAAGTTCCTCCCCGTGCCGGTGGCTTTCGGAAAGAAGACGGAATGGAAGGACGGAAAGCAGGTCGACACCGACGAGGACAATATTATAAATAATGTGGAGCCGCTCTGGACCAAGGCCCCGAGCACGCTCAAGGACGAGGACTACAAGTCGTTCTACCGCACACTCTACCCCATGCAGGACGAGCCAATGTTCTGGATTCACCTCAACGTCGACTATCCGTTCAATCTCACGGGTATTCTCTATTTCCCGCGCATCAAGTCCAACATCGACCTCCAGCGCAACAAGATCCAACTCTACTGCAATCAGGTGTTCGTCACTGATCAGGTCGAGGGCATCGTTCCTGAGTTCCTCACACTGCTCCACGGTGTCATCGACTCTCCGGACATCCCGCTGAATGTCAGCCGTTCCTATCTCCAAAGCGACCGCGACGTGAAGAAGATCTCGACATACATCACCAAGAAGGTCAGCGACCGTCTGCAGAGCATATTCAAGGAAGACCGCAAGGGATATGAGGAGAAGTGGGACGACCTCAAACTCTTCATCAACTACGGTATGCTGAGCGAAGAGAGCTTCTACGACCGCGCCAAGGATTTCGCCCTGATGAAGGACACGGAGGGCAAATCTTTCACCTTCGAGGAATACAAGACGCTCATCAAGGACAACCAGACCGACAAGGACGGACAGCTCATCTATCTCTATGCCACGGCCAAGGAAGACCAGTACAGCTACATCGAGGCAGCCAAGGAGAAGGGCTACAGCGTCCTGCTGCTTGACGGACAGCTTGACGTTCCGGTGATTTCAATGCTGGAGCAGAAGTTTGAGAAGAGCCGCTTCACACGTGTCGACAGCGACATCATCGACCGTCTGATTGTCAAGGAGGACATGAAGAAGAACGAACTGGGCGAGGAAGAGAGTGACAATCTGTCATCTGTGTTCCGCTCTCAGATACCGGCCATCGACAAGGTCGACTTCTATGTCGAGGTTCAGAGTCTCGGCGAAAAGGCTTCGCCCGTGACAATCACGCAGAGCGAATATATGCGCCGCATGAAGGACATGAGCCGCTATCAGGCCGGCATGAGCTTCTACGCACAGATGCCGGACAGCTACAGCCTCGTGCTCAACAGCGACCACGCCCTCATCAAGAAGGTTCTGGAGGCCTGCAAGGCCGGCACGGCTGACGCTCTGAAGCCTATCGTGAGCGAGATAAAGGGACTGGAGGCCCGTCTGGCCGCACTGCGTCAGTCGCAGAACGGAAAGAAGCCGGAGGAAATCTCACAGGAGGAGAAGGATGACCTTCAGAACACGGAGAAGGCTGTCAACGAGCAGCGCGACAAGAAGAAGGCTGTTCTCGCTGACTATGCCAAGGACAACAGCATCGTCCATCAGCTCATCGACCTCGCTCTGCTGCAGAACGGCATGCTGAAAGGCGCGTCACTTGACGCCTTCCTAAAGCGCTCAATCGAACTTATAAAATAATACCCGAGCCCATAACAGGCTAAAAAAGCGAATCCCCAGAGGCACAGCGCGTGCTTTCCGGGGATTTTTCATTGCCGCCGATGGGATGGATATCAGAAGTCAGCTACATATAAAAAATCCCCGGAAGCGTTCAGATGCGCTTCCGGGGATTTGATTTATTACCGTTATTATACTTGACTTTAGAGGTTGAGGGCCTTCTTGATTGCCTCTACCTTGGCATCGGCGTCGTTAGAGCAACGCTCATAGCAGCCGGCGCACTTCATTGAACTGTCCTTAATCTCGATGTAGAACTTTATCTTCGGCTCTGTTCCTGAAGGACGGACGCTCACCTTTGTGCCATCTTCGCAGAACCACTGGAGCACGTTGCTTGTCGTCGGCATGTCGAGCTTGGTCTTAGTTCCGTCTGCCACGGTCTGCTCCAGAGTCTGATAGTCTTTCCACAGTATGACCTTGCTGCCACCGAGTTCCTTTGGCGGGTTGTTGCGGAAGTCGGTCATCATCTGCTTGATTTCGTCTGCGCCGCTCTTGCCGGGCTTCACGACGTTGACCGTCATCTCCTTAGAGAAACCGTATTCGAGGTAGATATCCATGAGCAGGTCATAGAGTGTCTTGCCATGATCCTTTGCGTATGCGCAAATCTCGGCCAACAGTGAGCATGCGGAAACGGCATCCTTGTCACGCACGAAGTCCTGAGCAAGGAATCCGTAACTCTCCTCGCCACCGCCGATATACTGCTGCTTGCCCTCTGACAGAGCTATTTCGCGGGCAATCCACTTGAAACCGGTATAGCAGTCACGCATCTCGATGTTCTGCTTATCGGCAATCTTGCGGATAACTTCAGTCGTAACGATGGTCTTGACGATGAAGTCGCCAGCCTTCATCTTGCCAGTTGCCTTGCGGTTTGTGATGATATAGTAGAGGAACAAGAGACATGTCTGGTTGCCGTTGATGAGTATCCACTCGCCCTTATCATTCTTGCAAGCCATTCCCACGCGGTCGGCATCCGGATCACTGGCCATCACGATGTCGGCATCCATGGCCTTTGCGTCACGCAGAGCGAGCGTCAAAGCCTCGCCGTTCTCTGGGTTCGGAGATACGACGGTGGGGAAATCACCACTCTTCACCATCTGCTCTTCAACGCAGTGGACATTCTCAAAGCCCCAGAACTTCAGCGAACGGGGTATCATCGTCATGCCGGTGCCGTGCAGCGGAGTGTAGACAATCTTCAGATCTTTCTGACGCTTGATGACAGCGGGGTCAATACAGATTTCCTTGATACGCTCCAAATAAACCTTATCTATGTCTTCTCCAATAATCTGGATAAGCTCGTTATTGCCCGTAAACTTGACGTCCTCGACCTTAACCTTGTTCACTTCGTCGATGATTCCGGTGTCGTGGGGAGCGAGCACCTGCGCACCGTCCTCCCAGTAAGCCTTGTAGCCATTGTACTCGCGCGGATTGTGGCTTGCCGTAACGTTGACACCGGCCTGACATTTGAGGTAACGGATGGCGAAAGAGCACTCCGGCGTGGGGCGCATATCGTCGAAAAGATAGACCTTTATGCCGTTTGCGGAGAAGATGTTTGCCACGGTCTCGGCAAACAGACGGCTGTTGTTGCGGCAGTCATGACACACAACGACAGAGATACTGTCACGTCCGGCGAAATTCTTTTTCAGGTAATTGGCAAATCCCTGAGTCGCCATGCCGACAGTATATATATTCATTCGGTTGCTTCCTGCGCCCATAATACCGCGCAATCCGCCTGTTCCGAATTCCAAATCCTTATAGAAACTTTCGATAAGATTAGTCTTATCAGCATCTGCAAGCATTTCTTCTACTGTTTTTCTGGTCTCCTCATCAAAGGCCGGAGTAAGCCACTGTTGAGCTTTTGCCTCACACTGTGCAATGAGCTGGGTGTTATTTTCCATAAGCGTTATAAGTTAAATATCAATTTGTTCGTTTTCACAAAGGTAATGAAAATTTCATCAAACCAATGCCGTAACATTGTTTATTTTTATTTTTTTAGCAAAAAGAGCTGAAACAAACGAAAATACCGCCTTCGCAAAGGGACTGCGACGGCGGTTCAAGGGGGGGCATAATTCAATGACGTTTAAAAACAGTTCAAAGGTGTTTTTAATTGCAGCTCAAATACTGTATTGCAGCAATCCCAAATGGGATATTTATTTCCCGTTCAGAATCCTGTCAACCTCTTCAAACTTCTTTCCCAAATTGAGATTGAGGTATATCCGGTAAAGCGCCGGGGCCCACTTCACCTTGTCATCGGGCGCAAGTTCACGGTATTTTTCCATGTAAGGACAAGCCAACCGGTACATCTTCTTTATCTCCGTCCTGTCCTTCTTCGTGCTTCCGACACGGTCTTCAAGATTCAGAATCTTGTTAAGATAGGCCGTTCCAGCGTTGTAATAGGCATCGGGAACGGTGTCGTTGACATGTATCAGGGAGTCACTCATCGCTATACAGGCGTCATTCCGGCCGGAATTGAGCAGTATCGTAGACTTAGCAAGAAGGAAAAGGACGTCCCGGCCATCCACCGCCAGCGCTCTGTCTGCAACAGCCGAGGCACTGTCAAGGAGGTTATTGGCAGTATAATAGTCAATAAGACGGGGAAAGAAATACTTGAATTTCGGGAATTTGGCGAACCCTTCACGCAACGTACTGACGTAAGCGCTGTCGCAACCGAGCTTCGCATAAGCTTCCGCAGCATAGCGGAGGAGATGGCGCAAGCGCACCGTGTCCCTGCGGGCTACATCATAATAGCGCAACGTCTTCTCCGGATTGTCTTGCTTGAAGCCGCTATAGGAAGCCCAATAGGCCGCCAACGGCATCCTCCCGTCAGTACGGAAATAGTCATACCGGCCGAAGAGAGGCTGACGCCCGCAATCCAAATAGGCGTTCAGAAAGGAATAAGCGGCCTCGTAGTCGGCCTTACGGAGAAAATAGATACCGCCGTTATAGAGATTAGTACGATAGCCGTCAAGCTCCTCTGCATGCTTCCGGCGGTATTCAAGCCTCACCCGTCCTTTCTTGTCGGGAATGGCATCAAGCGTGTCGAGCGTCTCCGCCAAGGTGAACATACGCTTGGTCAAGTTGAAAAGAGAAGCCGTATCATACTTTTCCTTGAGGTAGAGTTTCTCATTGCCGATACTGTATTGCTTCCGCACAATCTCGTACAGAAGGACATACAGCTTCGGATTGCTCCTGTTAACAGAATCTTTGGAGAAAAGCTCCATGATGAGTTTCTCCCCTTTATCAAGGTCTTTGCCGCTCTTCAGATAAGACCGTGCCTGAGAAATCTCTTTTCGTTGAGCTCTCAAGCACGGTGTTATCAATAGTAAGAGAAGCGTCAGTGATAACAGCTTCTTCATTTAATAATCAGACGTTTTTATTTGTTCTCCAGCAGTGCTTCCATCTCGGCAGACTTCTCCTTGTCGCCTATGGTGTAGTAGATCTGATAGAGCGGATATGCCCACTTAACCTTCTCCTGTGAGGGGTCGAGTTCGCGGGCCTTCTCAAGATGAACCTTTGCCTCCATCAGGACAGCCTTGATCTTGTTGAAGTTATCCGTTGTCAGAGCGCCGGTCTTTTTGTCAGCCAGCTTGTCCTTCATGTCGATGGCCTTGGAGTTAAGGCAGACACCGGCGTTGAAGATAACCTGAATGAACGTCGGGTCAATCTCGGCAGCCTTTACGTATGCTGTAACGGCATCGTCCCACTTCTGTGCGTTCATGAGAACCTCGCCCTTCAGCGCCCATGCCATTCTGTTCTGGGGATTCAGTGCGATTTCCTCCTCAGCCCACCTGCCGAGTGCTTCCATGTTTCCGGACTTGACATAGTAGTCCTGCAACAGGTTGAAATAGCGCTCCTCAGCAGGATCCTGCTTGTGGAGTTCCTTAATCTTGTTCACGTATGCGGCTGAATCGGCAGCATTCTTGGCACCGTCACGCATGGAGAAGATGACCAGTTCGTTGGCTTCCTTTGCCTTCTCAGCGTCCTTTGCGGCAACAGCGGCATACTTCATAGCCAGATCATAGTGCTTCGTATTGTAGGCAAGGAGTCCTGCGTTGTAGGCGAAGTCAACCAGATAGTTGTCCGATGTCATGTCGATGCCGGTGAACAAAGGATCAGTGTTACTGTCAACATAGAGTCCCCATGCCTTCATCGCACCCTCATAGTTCTTCTTCTGATACTCATGCTGACCGGCCTGGAGAACAACGAGGCGCTGCGGGAAGAACTTATCCTGATTGGGTTTGCGGTAAGTCAGCTTCACCTTTCCTTTCTCGTCGGGCTGGCGGTCAAACTCATCACACTTCATAGCGGCCTCCAAAGAAGCAATGAAAGCGTTGTACATAGCTGTCGTATCGTATGGAGTGTTTGTCTGCTTCACCTTGTTCTCGGCGTCAATCTGCTGTCCGACCATGAATATCTTATGCTGTATCTCGCTCATGGTGTTCCATGCCTTAGCCTTGTCGAGAGTCTGATCAGAGGTCAGAGCTGGTGTAAGAAGAGCCACTGCTTCTTCAAGCTGGCCCTTGTCACTGAGTTTCTTGGCCTGCTTCACCAGGTCGTCCTGTGCAAATGCAGTGGTAGCCATAGCTGCCATGACTGCAAAAATCGTTAATTTTTTCATTGTAGTATAGTTTTAAAATAAAGTTTTACTGTTCTTCCGTAACATCACCGCCATTGTCACCGGTCTCCGACTCCACAACTTCCTCGTCAGCGGCACTCATCACCTTGCATACGCCGGCTATTGTGTCGTTCTTCTTCGTGAGGTTTATCAAGCGTACGCCCTGTGTCGCACGGCCCATGACGCGCACGTCGGCAACCTTCAGACGGATGAGGATTCCGCTCTTGTTGATAATCATCAGGTCGTTGTCGTCGGTCACAACCTTGATTGCAACGAGGCGTCCCGTCTTCTCCGTGATGCTCAGGGTCTTGACACCCTTGGCTCCACGGGCCGTCTTGCGGTAGTCCTCGATGTCGCTGCGCTTACCGTAGCCCTTCTCGCTGACAACCATGATGGTCTCCGTCTGCGGGTCATTCACGCAGACCATGCCGACAACCTCGTCGTCGCCGCCGTCCAGACGCATACCGCGCACACCTGTCGACACACGGCCCATGACACGCACATCGTTCTCGTTGAAGCGGATTGCACGGCCGTTGCGATTGGCGATGATAAGCTCGTTGTTGCCATTGGTCAGACGAACGCCGACCACCTGGTCGCCCTCCACGATGTTTATAGCTATCACACCGTTTGCTCTCGGGCGGCTGTAAGCGTCGAGACAGGTCTTCTTGATGATACCGTTCTTGGTGGCGAACACCACATAGTGGCTCTTGAGGAACTCCTCGTCGTCGAACTTCTTGATGCGCAGCACGGCGTTGATGGCGTCATCCGACTCGATGTTGAGCAGGTTCTGGATGGCACGTCCCTTCGAGCTCTTCGCACCTTCGGGTATCTCGTAACACTTCAGCCAGTAGCAGCGGCCCTTCTGAGTGAAGAACAGCAGCGTGTTGTGCATCGTCGCCGGATATATATATTCGGTGAAATCCTCGTCGCGTGTGTGGGCGCCCTTGCTGCCTACCCCGCCGCGGCTCTGCTCGCGGAACTCCGTCAGCGCCGTGCGCTTGATGTAGCCGAGGTGGCTGATGGTTATCACCACGGGGTCATCAGGATAGAAATCCTCGGCGTTGAACTCTTCGCTGGAGTATTTTATCTCCGTGCGGCGCTCGTCGCCATACTTCTCCTTCACCTCCTGCAGTTCTTCCTTCATCACCTGCTTGCACAGTTCGGGGTCGTTGAGGATAGCCTGCAGACGGGCGATGAGAGCCTGCAACTCGTCAAACTCCTTGTGCAACTTGTCCATATTGAGGCCTGTCAGCTGTGCCAGACGCATGTCGACGATGGCCTTGGCCTGCACCTCGTCGAAGTCGAAACGCTTTCTCAGGTTCTCGACAGCCTCCTGCGGCGTGCGTGAGGCACGGATAATGTGAACAACCTCGTCGATATTGTCACATGCCACGATGAGCGCTTCGAGGATATGGGCGCGGTCCTGAGCTTTCTTCAGGTCGAACTTCGTGCGGCGGATAGTCACGTCATGACGGTGGTCGACGAAATGGCGGACGCAATCGCGGAGCGAAAGGAGTTTCGGGCGACCCTTCACCAGCGCGATGCAATTAACTGAGAATGAGCTCTGAAGGGCCGTCATCTTGAACAGCTTGTTCAGCACGACATTGGCATTTGCCTCGCGCTTCACGTCGACAACGATACGCATACCCTGACGGCCGGACTCGTCGTTGACGTAGCTGATACCCTCGATCTTCTTCTCGTTGGCCAGGTCGGCGATATACTTGACGAGATCGGCCTTGTTGACACCGTAGGGTATCTCCGTCACGACAATCTTGTCGTGAGTGTCGCCGCTCTCGATTTCGGCCTTGGCGCGCATCACGATACGGCCGCGGCCGGTCTCGTAGGCGTCTTTCACGCCCTGTATACCATATATATATGCACCCGTCGGGAAGTCGGGAGCCTTGATGTACTGCATAAGACCGTCCGTGTCGATGTCGGGATTGTCGATATAGGCGCAACATCCGTCAATCACCTCGGCCAGATTGTGCGTCGGTATGTTCGTCGCCATACCCACGGCGATACCGTTACCGCCGTTGACCAGCAGGTTGGGCACCTTTGTCGGCATGACCGACGGTTCGAGCAGCGTTCCGTCGAAGTTGTCCGTCATGTCGACGGTCTCCTTTTCGAGGTCGTCCATGATGTGCTCACCCATCTTCGAGAGGCGGCACTCCGTGTAACGCATGGCGGCAGGTGAGTCGCCGTCAACGGAACCGAAGTTACCCTGTCCGTCCACCAGCGTGTAGCGCATGTTCCACTCCTGTGCCATTCTG
Organism: uncultured Prevotella sp.; assembly: GCA_900553965.1. Taxonomy (GTDB): domain Bacteria; phylum Bacteroidota; class Bacteroidia; order Bacteroidales; family Bacteroidaceae; genus Prevotella. Next base: position 2,794 of record USFX01000002.1, on the reverse strand, counting down.
ACAAGTGCGCCGTAGACGGAGCTGTCGCCGTGGGGGTGATACTTACCCAACACGTCACCCACGACGCGCGCGCATTTCTTATAAGGTTTGTCACTGGTGTTGCCCAATCCCATCATTCCATAGAGGATACGGCGGTGAACCGGCTTGAATCCATCGCGAACATCAGGAAGAGCACGGGCCACGATGACCGACATGGAGTAGTCGATGTACGATGACTTCATCTCTTCCTCGATATTGATTTTGATAATTCTGTCTTGATCTAATGTCTGATCCATTGAATTTTATAATATCTGTAAAAACTGTTATCGCTTCTTTTTCTGCACGCCGTCAGAACCGCATTCAGGCCTCGGCGCGACCCACCCGCTTTTTACGGGAAACGCCGTTTAAGCCCATTTTCAGGCCCTCTGACGCGTTTTGCTGCTTTTTAGCTTTCAAAATTACTACTTTTTTCCCATCCGTGAAAGTATTTAAGCAATTTTAATTAAGCACGGAGAAAAATACATTATAAATGAGCGGAATTGATACAAATACGCCACGCATCGACACATATACACCACCGCACCGGTGGAACATAACATCGCCAAAATCGGATATACCGAAATTGCCAGGGCTTTCACGCCACAAGATAGATGAAGAACAGTTTGGGAGCACTCAGAATTCTTCCTGCTTTAATATATGTCAAAGCCAGACTGCATCGTGAAATCGGTGTTTTAGGACGGGAACCGGCAAGTTTTCACAATTTTCATAACAACCAGAAATACAATTAGTTACGCACATCCTCAGCTTTTAACATTTAAGTTCCGAAAATCAAGGCTCTCCTGAGGTTGCAATAAGGCCGCCGTCGCATTGCAACAAGCACGCTGTTGGACGACAAAAGCGGCCCCATAGCGACCCATGGATGGCTTTATTACTCGCGATGACACAGAAACAGACACAAAATAGTTTTGATAAATCGTCAGCCAGACTGTAATAAATCAGCAACAAAACCATCCACCCTCCTAACTTCCACTTTCCTCACTCCACGTAAAATTCCTCCCATTCCCCGAAAAGCCCTCCCCAAATTGTCACTCACACATATCAAACATGCCCATGCCGCTACGTATTTGACATCAGAGACGAAAAAAATGACGTTAAAGAGTGAAAAAGAATACCCGATAATAGGTATTTTTCCAGAGTTTTTAGTAATTTTGCCGTCACAAAGCTAAGATTTAGTAATTAGTATTCATTATTTATATAAATTGTAAAGAATATGACTTATTCTAACGAAGTCAACAACATGTGCGTTGTTGCCAAAGGCCCGAACCACGGCCCCGCCCCCATTCCCGAAGAAGGAAAATGGATTCAGGCAAAGGAAATAAAAGACATCTCCGGTTACACCCACGGTGTGGGTTGGTGTGCTCCCCAGCAGGGCGCCTGCAAGCTCTCTCTGAACATCAAGGAGGGTATCATTCAGGAGTGCCTCGTCGAGACCATCGGCTGCACCGGTATGACCCACTCTGCCGCTATGGCATCTGAGATTCTGCCTGGAAAGACCATCCTCGAAGCTCTGAACACGGACTTGGTTTGCGACGCCATAAACACCGCCATGCGCGAGCTGTTCCTGCAGATTGTCTACGGACGCTCACAGAGCGCTTTCTCTGAGGACGGACTCGTCATCGGTGCCGGTCTTGAGGACCTCGGCAAGGGTCTGCGCAGCCAGACAGGTACGCTCTACGGAACAGTTGCCAAGGGTACACGCTACCTCGAACTGACTGAAGGCTATATCACAAAGATGTTCCTCGACAAGGACAATCAGGTGTGCGGCTACGAGTATGTACACCTCGGCAAGATGATGGAGGCTATCAAGGCCGGTATGGACGCCAACGAGGCCGTGAAGAAGTTCACCGGTTCTTACGGACGCACAACCGCCGAGCAGGGAATTGTTAAGACTATTGACCCACGTAAAGAATAAGAGGAGGACCGACTAATGATAAGAAAAGTAAGTTTTGAGAGCCAGGAGCGTCGCATCAAGCAGGTTATCGCTACGCTCAACGAGAATGGTATCAAGGACATCGAAGAGGCAAACCAGATTTGCGAAGAGGCCGGCATCGATCCCTATCAGATTTGCGAGGACACACAGCGCATCTGCTTCGAGAATGCAAAGTGGGCATACGTATGCGGTGCCGCCATCGCTATCAAGAAGGGCGTGAAAAGCGCAGCCGACGCTGCTGAGGCCATCGGTCTCGGTCTGCAGAGCTTCTGCATCCCCGGTTCTGTTGCCGACGACCGTAAGGTGGGTATCGGCCACGGTAACCTCGCAGCCCGTCTGCTCCGCGAGGAGACACAGTGCTTCGCCTTCCTAGCCGGTCACGAGAGCTTTGCAGCCGCCGAGGGTGCCATCAAGATTGCCGAAATGGCAAACAAGGTGCGCAAGAACCCGCTCCGTGTCATCCTCAACGGACTTGGCAAGGATGCTGCCATGATTATCAGCCGCATCAACGGTTTCACATACGTACAGACCAAGTTCGACTATTATACCGGCAAGGTTGAGGTCGTAAACCGCACCGCTTATTCTGACGGTCCGCGCGCTAAGGTCAACTGCTACGGCGCAGACGACGTTCGTGAAGGTGTTGCCATCAACTGGCTGGAGGACGTAGACGTTTCCATCACCGGTAACTCTACCAACCCGACACGCTTCCAGCACCCCGTTGCCGGAACGTACAAGAAAGAGCGTGTGCTCGCCGGCAAACCCTACTTCTCTGTAGCTTCTGGTGGCGGTACAGGCCGTACGCTCCACCCGGACAACATGGCTGCC
>USFX01000001.1 GCA_900553965.1 uncultured Prevotella sp. | reverse complement strand
CTGACTCTACAATAAAGAAAAGACCACCATCTTACCTATGATATCCGGATGGACCTTCAGTTTCTCCGCAATGTCAGAACTGGCCGCCGCCGAGGGCACGATAGAGATTTATCACCCCCTGAATCTCGTCAAACCGGTTCTGCGCCTGAGTCTGCTCACAATCCAGCAGCGACTGCTGCGCCGTGAGCACTTCCAGATAGTTGGCCGAGGAATGGCGCATGAGCATCTCCGTCTTGCTGACGGCCGCCCGAAGCGTCTCTATCCGTCGTGCACCGAGGTCAATGCTCTGATGCGCCGTCTGCCACTGTGTCAGCGCGTCGTTCACCTCCTTTCCAGCGTCCAGCAGTGACTGGCGGAATTTCAGCAGGGCCTCCTCCTGTTGTGCCTTTGCTATTTTCAAGTTGGCGACGTTCGCTCCCTTATTGAATATCGGCTGCGTCAGCGAACCGACGGCGTTCAGCAGCCACTTCCCGGGATTGACGACCACACCGCCGCCGTTGTTCGTCCATCCGGCCGAACCGGACAACGTCAGAGCCGGATAGAAAGCGGAGCGGGCGGCGTTGGTCCTGTAGAAAGCCTGTGCCAGAGAGCGCTCAGCCTAACGGACGTCGGGGCGGTTGGCGAGCAACGCCACTGGAAGCCCGGCGGAAAGATGGTCCGGAAATACGGCCGACGCCAGAGAGCCGCGCTCAACGGTCTGCGACGGCAAGGCCAGCAGAGCCGAAAGGGCATTCTCCGTTTCCGTGATGCTCCTGCCGATGGAGAGAAGCGACGCTTCGAGCTGCATTTTGTTGGCGCGCGCCTGCAGCACGGCGGCATCGTTCGTCTGTCCGGCCTGTTTCAGAGCCTCCATCGTCCGTATCGTCTGCTCCCAGTTCTTCACGGTACGCTCCCCTATTTCCCTCTGGGCGTCAAGCATAAGCAGCGTATAATAGCTGTTGGCGATGGTCGCTATCAGCTGCGTCTGAACGGCCTGGGCATAGTCACGGCTGCCGTGAAGAGCCGCAGCGGCGGCGCGCTTGACGTTGGTGTTCCGTCCGAAGATGTCCAGTTCCCAACTCGCCGAAGCCGCGATATTATATGTCCTCGCCGTTGTCCCGTCGTAGCGGCTGACGCCGGCCTCGGGAGACAGCGAGAGTGACGGCAGATAAGAAAGACGGGCGTTCATCAGCGACGCCTCCGCCTCCTCTATCTGCATACGGGCGAACTGGCTGACAGGCGCCATTTCGCCGTTGCCCGTGCGGACGTAGATATGGTTCAGCGACTCCGGCGACACGCGGCTGTCCGGCTCTGCCTGTATCATGACGCGGTAGAGCTTGGAGAAGCGGTTGAAGTTGGAGACATACTGGCCGCCGTAGTAGCCGGAGACCGTAGCCAGCACGTCCGCCGGAGAAAGCCCGGAACGTTCACACTGTGCGGCGTCAATGTCCAGCGTATATTGAGGATAGTCAGCCGAGAAAGCAGTGTAGGCCGATTCTATCTCCTGTCGCCCGTTCAGTGACGCGACAAAATCCTTGACGGTCTTGTCAAGCCCCGTGACCGGACGGCCGTTACGGTCCTGGACATGAAGTTCGAAACCGTTCACCATGCCATAGCCGTTGATCATCGGAGGAGCGGCGGCGAACAGCTGCGCGTCCGGAATGTCCCGTGAGAGAGAGTTTATGCGGCCGATGACCGACTGGACATCATCCTCCCGGCCCTTCCGTTCCGACCAGTCGCGCAGGGAGATGATTATAAGTCCAGCACTGGCTCCCGAACCGCTCAGCGAATATCCCGATACGGTGGCGTAGTGTCTCACCTGCGGCATCTGCTGGATTTCCTTTTCCAGCTGCGCCAGTATCCGGGTCGTGCGGTGGAGCGACGACCCCGGCTTGGTGTTGATGCTGACCATCACCGTTCCCGTATCTTCGTCGGGAACGAGTCCGGTCTTTGTCGTGCGCATCAGCACGACGAGCAGCACGACTGCCGAGGCGAGCAGCCCCCATGTGACCGCCCTGTGGCGGCAGAAGTAGATGACGCCACGGACATATCTCTTCACAATCACATCGAAGGCGGCATTGAAAGCCTTGCGGAAGCGGGCCGCGAAACCGGTCTTCGGCTTGCCTTCGGCATCAATGTACGGCCGGAGCAGCAGCGCGCAAAGGGCCGGAGACAGCGTCAGGGCATTGACGGCCGACAGTCCGACGGCAACGGCCATCGTAATTCCGAACTGGGTGTAGAACACGCCGGACGTACCGCCCATCATCGAGACGGGAATGAAGACGGCCATGAAGACGAGCGTTGAGGTGATTATGGCCGCCGTTATGCCCGACATGGCTTCGTTCGTGGCCATGTACGACGAGTAATAGCCGGCGTCGAACTTGGCTTGTACGGCCTCAACAACCACAATGGCGTTGTCGACCACCGTACCGATGGCAAGCACAAGGGCGAACAGCGTCAGCAGGTTGATGGAGAAGCCCGCCACGGCCATGAACGCGAACGTTCCGACAAGCGAGACGATGATGGAGATGGTGGGTATGAGGGTGGAGCGTATGTCCTGAAGAAAGACATAGACGACCAGCAGGATGGCCTCTATCAGTGTCCACAGCACATTCTCTATGGACGCGAAAAGAAAGTCGTTGACGCTCAGCAGGCTGGCGAACTCAAGACCTTCCGGCAGCTCCTCACCGATTTCGTCGATCAGCGCATCGATGTTCCGGACGACTTCCGTCGCATTCGAGCCGGCACTCTGATATGCCTCGGCTATACATCCGGCGTGACCGTCCGTCATCGCACGGTAGGTGTAAGCCTCGTCTCCCAACTCCACACGGGCGATGTCCTTCAGACACAATATCTCGCCGTTGCCGAGCGAACGGATGACGATGTTCCCGAACTCTTCCGGTGTGGAGAAACGGCCGCGGTATTTGATTGTATATTCGTATGTGTTGGCATGGTTCTCGCCGAATGAGCCCGTCGCCGATTCTAGGTTCTGCCGTTCGAGGGCGTCGGTCACATCTGACGGTATGAGCCTGTACTGTGCAAGCACGTCCGGCTTCAGCCATATACGCATGGAGTAGTTCGAAGCCAGCACGTTGAACTCTCCCACTCCGGCGATACGCTTCACGCGGGGCTCAACGTTGATTTTCATGTAGTTGTTGATGAACTGCATGTCGTAGGTGTCGTCCGGGCTATAAAGGGCGACGACCTTCAGCAGCGACTTCTGCTGCTTTTGGGTCTGTACACCGATTTTGGTCACTTCCGCCGGGAGCAGTCCCTGGGCTTTCGAGACGCGGTTCTGGACGTTGACCGCGGCCATGTCGGCGTCGGTTCCCTGACGGAAATAGACATTCACCGTCACGTCGCCCGTGTTGGACGCTTCCGAATGGATGTAACTCATGTTCTCAACGCCGTTGATTGCCTCTTCCAACGGAATGATGACGGCCTTCTGGACGGTTTCTGCGTTGGCTCCGGGATATGATGTCGTCACCTGAACGGTCGGCGGAGCTATGTCGGGATACTGCTCCACCGGAAGGCCCGCCAGGGAGATGATGCCCAGCAGGACTATGACGACGGAGATGACAATGGAGAAGACCGGACGGTCGATAAAGAATCGCAGGTTCATGTCACTTTCCTCCTTTCTTTGTTTCCGACACGGTCACGGCATCGCCATTGTTGAGCAGTCCGACACCCGTGGTCACAATGACATCGCCGGGCCGCAGACCGGACGTGACGGCATAGCGGACGCCGTCGTTCACGGGATTGACCACGATGGGGGTCGACACGGCCTTTCCGTTCACGACCTTATAGACAAACAGCTTGTCCTGAAGTTCATACACAGCGTCCTGCGGGATGGAAACGACACCGCGCAGTGTCTGAGGGATAATCACGTTGCCGGTCGTGCCGCTCAGCAACACCCGGTCGGCATTGGGGAACACGGCGCGCAGCGAACCGCTTCCCGTCTGTCTGTCCAACACTCCGCTGACGCTCTCGATGCGCCCTTCCTGCTCATAGAGACTGCCGTCGCCCAGGCGCAGTCTCACGGCCGGCATTGAGTCTATCATGTTGCCTATCGAACCGTAGCGGCGCACCAGCGACTGCAACTTCTGGCCGGACATGGAGAAATAGACATACACCTCCGAATTGTCCGACACGGAAGTCAACGGCTGGGCCGAATCGGAGCTGACCAGCGCGCCGACGCGGTAAGGGATTGTACCTATCACGCCGTCGGCCGGACTACGGACCTCCGTATAGGAAAGGTCGTTGCGCGCGCCGGTCTCCTGCGCCCGGGCCTGTTCCAGCGCCGCTTCGGCAACGGAAAGCTCATTGCGGGCTGTGGAAAGGTCGTAGTCGGAGATGACCTTCTCCCGGAAAAGAATTTGCTTGCTCTCGTATGTCAGACGGGCTGTCTGAACCTGCGCTTCTGCCGAACGGACATTGGCCACGGCCGTACGCAGGGCCGCACGATAGGGAACCTGATCGATGACGAACAGCAATTCGCCCCGCTTCACGGCCTGTCCCTCCTTGACACAGACTTTCTGAACCGTTCCCGACACCTGCGGATATATCTCGATATCCTGTCGTCCCTGTATGGAAGCGGAATAAGGTTCTTCCAGCGTCACATCGCTCCGGCCGATGGTCATGACCGAATACGTCACGTCTTCCTGCTCCGGCGTCTGCTGACGGCAAGCCGAAAGCAACAGCGCACAGAGGAATGGCATGCTTAAAAAGAGTTTCTTCATAAATCCTAAATATGTTTTTATTGTCTCATTGATATATACTATATATTATGTGTGTGCAAACGGCCGTCGCCCGGAGCCGCCATACGCGATGACGTCCGGCTGTTAGTCTTCCGAAATGCGGGTGCAAAGGTCGGACTTTTCTCACAAGGAGCCGGTTTCAGAATTATAAGGGAATGGGTATTTTTCATAAAAGCCAGCGGAACAACACGCTTTTTCATCCGCCTTTATTCAGGCAAAAGACAACTTCACGGTTCTGCCTGTATCGAATTGTCGCGATTTATGTGTAATTTTGCAAACGGCTCGCGGAACCTCAGCAAACTCATCATAAGCCTGAGCACATCCGGCCAGCGCCATAATTGCTGACAGAAATCACAAATAAAGCGAACATCACCAATCAAGCGAACAGAACATAATGGAACATAACTGTTGCCTCATAGGAAAATCAGACATGAGCGGGTTCACGCCGTGGTGGGAAAGCCATCTCCCGGCCTATATCATCATCTATTGCCTTGCGGGAGAGGCGGAACTGAAACTGCAATTCAGAAGTCACGCTTTCCGCCAAGGAATGATGGCCGTCATCCCGCCGGACATGTTTCCGGCCTTTACGTCACGGTCGGAAACCTTCACGGCGTTCTATTGGCTGACGGACAGAGACTTCGCCGAGAAAGCGCTTTACGACATCCCGAACGGCTTCTATGACGCCATATACAAAGCTCCGATACTGCCCGTTGGAGACTCCATGAACGTATGGCTGGATCTGTTGCGGAACATATCCGATGACCATACGGATTCATCACGACTGAACATTCTTTCAAGTCTGCTGCGCGCCTTCACACTTGATTATTACGAGAAATGGAAACGCCATTATAACAGTCTGCCTCTGAAAGACGACAAGAACCCGGCGGACTTCATCTGCATGAAATTCTATAACCTCATTTTCGATAATTTCAGAGAACACCGCAACACGGCTTACTACGCCGACAAGCTTTGCATCACCCCGAACTATCTGGCAATGATCGTGCGCAAGATATGCGACGAGACACCCAAACAGGCAATAGACCGATATGTAACGCTGGAAATGAAATATCTCCTGCGCAATACGACTCTTACCGCAGAACAGATAGCTCTTCAACTCCATTTTCCCGATACGTCATACATGTGCCGCTTCTTCCGCAAACAGACCGGAATTTCAATGTCTGAATACAGGAGAAAAGGTATATAACGGGGAAAGCTTTTTAATATGGTGGCATGAACAACGACTGGCTGACAGCGACGTTTCCTTATCTATTCAAGATAGAAGCACAACGCTTCTGTCGCGAACCTGAATGGCAGACGTTTTACGCTGTTTGTATTACACGGCTCACGTAACGTTGTTACACGGGCCGCGTAACAACGTTACTTGGGCCGTGTAAGACCGTTACATGAGCCATGTAACAGAATCGGTCTGCAAGATTTGAATTGCAAATTCATAGCCGTTCGGAAGATTCCCCGAACGGTTTGAATCGCAAGTTAAATGAAAGAGCCGTACTACAACAGAATAATAAACCTGTCTTTATTCGTTTTTTCCATCGTTTTTCCTTAATTTTGCCGTGCAAAAAAATCATGCTGAAAGATGAAAAAGGAAGAGAGATACAGCCGCATATTGGAATACTTCAGACGTGAAATGCCGGAAGTGAACACGGAACTTGAGTTCGGAAGCATTTTCCAGCTGCTTGTCGCCGTCGTGCTCAGCGCCCAATGTACGGACAAGCGCATCAATCAGGTCACCCCGGAACTGTTCCGGCGCTATCCGACGGCAAAGGAAATGGCCGATGCCGATGTCGACGATGTGCTGGAATACATCAAGAGCGTTTCTTATCCCAACGCCAAGGCAAAACATCTGGTTGCCATGGCGCAGGTGCTGACAGAAAAACACGGCGGTGAGGTTCCGTCGGACATGAACGACCTTCTGGACCTGCCCGGCGTTGGACGGAAAACGGCCAACGTGATACAATCGGTCGCTTTCGGAAAGTCAACAATGGCCGTTGACACGCACGTGTTCCGCGTCAGCCGCCGTCTTGGACTGGTCCCGGCAAAGGCCGACACGCCCCAGAAAGTAGAACAGGAACTGCTGAAGCACATCCCGGAAGCCGACATTCCGAGAGCCCACCACTGGCTGCTGCTCCACGGAAGATACGTATGCACATCGCGGAAACCACATTGTGACAAATGCGGCCTGGAACTGATTTGTCCCAAAAAACTGGAGAATTCTAAGTTAGCGTAAGTTATAATCATCTGTAGATGACAGCGATTAGCGAAAATTGCGGTGACTTTAAGATGAACCATGTATATAAAACTCCCAGCTGAATACATCCTCATCACACTAACAGATTTATTCCGGTCTTAATATTACTTTATATCTTGACTTTATCTTTAGAGGTACAGCTGTGTTTGAGCTTTCTTTCCAGTAATAATTATAATCTGAAGGAACTTGGTACTTTTTTATCAAAGGATGATATGCCAAGTCTTCTTTCGTAAAGAAGTCAAAATATCTCGTGGAACATAACAGATGATACAAGTCAAAAGCTTTTATATCACCTTTATTTCTTTGTCCTGAGAATACAATGATTTTTTCGTTTAAGGAATCAGGTACGGGAAAAGGTATTGCTATATTCTTGTCATCACATTTAATATTGATAGAATAATCGTGAATATTTTCAGAATCACCATCTATAAATTGTAGTTCCCTTATTACAGAATAATATCTGTCAAAAGTCTCTGATTTTATAAATATAACAGTGTCTGCAGGATGATTGCATACATCATCCTCAAAGTCTTCAAATGATTTTGAGATAGGAGACTCTACGAATCCTGTTTTATAATAGACTATAATTTCATTTGCATTTCTACACGACGTCAAAAAGCATATAAAACAGCAACATAGCAAAACAGTGCTATATATTATACTCAGACCTTTATTTACTTTTTGTCGATATTGGACTAATTGTTTCGTAAGTTGTTCCATAGTGATTTCTTCTAATATCTTCTCCATTTCTAATGGCTGTTTTATTTTCTGCGTCTATAGCCTCCTTTTCTCCCTTGCTTTCATATGGAGTTCCATCATATCTTGATTTTTCTCTTCTTTTAGAAGGCGAATTCGTATTATCAACTGCATGATAAAACTCATGCTCCAAACGAGTAGCAGGAGATTGATGGCCTCCTTCTGTAGTTCTTAAACCTACACGAGATTCCCAAGTAATTATTGACTTCCCATTTTGTGGATTAAATTCTGTTACTTGGTTTTCAACAGCTCTTCTGTCTGTAGCATCATACAAATAATAAGTATGCTCCTGATCATTTACAGCCTGTTTCATAAACTCCCCTCCACCATTCTTTACATTATAATTGTAGGCTTTAAAAAAATCGCCGACAAATTGATTTTTTGAATACTGATAAATACCAGGACCATCAACCGTCAATGTTTTTATTTTATTGTTATTATTGTAATAGACCAAAACTACTTTTCTCCCATCCGGGTCAATAAATTTTATTGGATTGTTAAAACAATAAGCATATGGTGAAAACCACGGCCATGCATTTGCATGAACTGTCATTAGTGACATAACAGCCATTATCAATATTCTTTTAAATCTTCTCATTGTTTCTTTATTTAATAATTTGTACATTCTTTTTTATTCTCTCTATTTCTTCTGGACTTTGTCTCCATTTCTGCCGTAGTTCTTCTGTGTCATGTGTCCAATGAGTCGCCAGTAAGGCCATGGCACATTGCCTATATAAGAAATCATTAGTGTCAGTATATGCATCTCGCAAATGGCCGTTAAGTTCAAGATGGTGCTTCAAAAGTGTATCCAATGACTTCATCTTTATGATAATGGCATTTGGATTCATCGGATAATATTTAAGAGAAATATCAGTGCATTTTAGAGTAAAACTATCATAATGCTTATATTTCTGATAGTAGCCAAAAGCTAAGTCTGATAACTGACAGGCAACTGTCTGAATATCGGTAATTGGTGTCAAATATGTGCCGACTGTTATTGCGGAATCAGAAATAGCAAAATGATCTTTTATGCCCAATGTCGGCTGATATTGGTGCGCCGTTAATTCTACATTAACCCAGTCTTCGGGAAAGAGATTGTCTTCATCTTGATATGTTATAAAGCAATGACGTGGAGCATGAGTTAGGAACACTTTTGCACCAAGTTCCTCTGCGTATAACTTAAAAGCCCATGGCAATGAATGACATCGTCCTTTATGCGTCTTAATTGTTCGACTTACAAGTTGATAATGCCAATCATCTTCAGGGTATTCATTTTCAAAATCATATTCAAATGGCTTATGACTGTTCCCATAGCAAGGGTAAAAGAAGAAATTGCACAATGCAATCTGTTTGGCTGTCTTATATTTCTCCCAGTTATTGACAGCTATCATACGTTTCACATAATCCGCTCCATTCCGGATAGGTTCACAAAAATCTTTTTCATAATCCAATTCACCATCAAGATATGCCCATTCAGCCATAAAGACAGCCTTACGAATAGACAAAGGCTGTTTGTTTTCCAGCATGTCGACCATTGCCTCAAATGCCTGATCATAATATTCTGTTATATTCTTCTCTTGCGCTATTATTCTTTGTTGACTACATATAAGACAGAATAGACTTAATACAATGCTTCTATTTATTTTCATAATTCACAGATTATCAATGTTAATAATATAGGCATGATTGCCACATTTGTTATATCCTCATGGATTAATAAACTGTTACAAAAGTACGAAATATTTTCTTAAAGCAAAAGAAAAGCAGACTTATTTTATGACATAATGAAAAAAATACAGAAATTAAAATCAAGGATTTAAGAACAAGACAATCGTTATATAAAAAAACGAATCTATAAATAAACAAAAGACACTCAAGACAGAGTCCGCACTGACTTTCTGACTTGAGTGTCTTTATTTTTATTTCTTTATTCCGAATCGTTGCGGCCGGATGGTTCTACAATAGTAAGAAACGCTCCTGCACACCAGCCTGACGTAGAATCATTTTTTCTTTTTCTGCTGCGTGTTGTCGCCATTTGCTTTCCTCAGCATGCGGCGGTGAAACTTCTCCTCTGCCTTTATAACGTCGAAGAGTTTGCTTGCCGGAATCACCGTGAGAAACTTCTCGTGATAAGTCTGCTGTATCTTCTTCAGTTCGAGATCCAGTTTGTCACGCTTTCTTATCACGTCGCGACATCCGGCTTCGTCTGCCGGTTTGTTCTTGCCCAACTGCCTCATACGGTCGAATATCACGCGCGACTTCTGTTTCATCTCATCATAAAGCGGAAAGAATTTTGCCGCTTCCTTTTGCGTCAGACAGGCGTCCTTTGTGATAAAACACTCCATATCCTCCTTAAACTTCTTCGGCGAGAACTTTTTACCGGAATCCTGTGCCTTCAGCGTAACAATAGCGAACAGACACAGAAGGACCATTGAATATCTCCTCATATTTTCCCTCCCATTATCTCTTTATTCACTTGCAAGATAGGCGTAGATGTCCATATTGTCCATCATAGCATAGTCAACAACCTCATCTTCGTATGTATCTGCGGTCGACTTGTGGTAGCTTGACACTATCGTCTCACTGGGTTGAGGTTGTTTTTCGGATAATGACTTACCATAATATAATGTCAGTCCGAACACAGCGACACAGAAACAAGCGGCCGCAGAGACTATCGTCCTTGATACCGTCATACGCCGACGACGCATAGGAACGACTTTTACTTCTTCCTGAGACGGCAGTCTGTCCATCATCATGGATGTGAAGCTGTCGAAATATCCGTCCGGCACACGGAACGGCGTCCGTCCACCGGCCTTGCTCCTGATATATCCTTCTTCGTTCTTCATATTTGTTCTTTTGCTTATCTGACGCCTGAAGTTAATGAAAGTTTAATCGTGTGACCTAAAATATTCAGATATTTTTTTCACTGCAATATGGTATGAAGCCTTCAGAGCGCCTTCCGATGTTTTCAGAATCCTGCTCATCTCACTGTATTTCATATCGTCAAAATACCGCAGATTGAACACCGTGCGCTGAACATCGGGCAGTCTGGAAATGGCTTCCTGCAGCATTGCCTCTGTCTCATTGCCGTCGAAATATTCATCTGCCAACAGCATCTGGGCAACGCCGGAATCCTCGGCATCGGCACTTACGGAAGACTGGTTCTTGCTACGGCGCATGAAATCGAGGCTCTCATTGATTGCTATGCGATATAACCACGTGGAAAGTTTGGAATCATTGCGGAACGAATCGAGATGGCTCCACGCCTTTATGAAAACATTCTGAAGGACATCATTGGAGTCTTCGTGAGTCAGAACGATACGGCGGACCTGCCAATACAGCTGCTCACTGTATTGACGCACAACCGTCTCGAAGGCCTTGTGTCTGGTCTCCGGACAAAGCAGCTGGGCCGCAATCTTCTTCTCGTCATACTGTTCCACTCTCATTATGACGGTTTATTCCAGGAAAGGTTTAACATCCTCATATATGACGTCGTCATAACCATATACATCTGAGTAGGCGGCAAGCCGTCCTGTCAGCGGGTCCAGATATATCGTATAGTAGGTTATTGTCAAAGGGACATGAGGCTTGACCAGCAACGAGCTGACCAGCTTGCGGTTGCTGTCCTCATCGGCGACATATTTAATTCCGCGCGGAGTGACAGGAGGTATGTCCATGGATATGCGCAGACGGTCAAGAAGCCACTCGTCAGGGTCGTCAAGAAGGAACAGCGCCAAATCAAACGGACGCTCCACGCGCACGCAACCATGGGAGACGCCGCGGTTGCTGCGGCCAAAGAAAGCCCTCGAAGACGTGTCATGAAGGAACACGGAGAAGTTGTTGGCAAACCGGAAGACTATGCGTCCAAGCGAGTTTCCTTCCCCACCCTCCTGAGCGACACGGTAGTTGCCGCTCTTGAGCATCGCCGCCGTGACGTCCTCGGGAGACACGTGCTCGCCGGACTCACGGTGAACGATGTAATAGCGGTTGCGCTCGAAATAGTCAGGATCACCGGCGTGCATCGACACTTCGTTGCGGATGATGCTCACCGGGATGTTCCACACCGGATTGACTTCCATCCGCTCTATCTCACTCGTCAGCAACGGTGTCTTCGTCTTACGCGTCCCGCAGCCCACCTTCATGTCCAAGACACTGTCACCGGCGAATGCGTACAGATGGTATGCGGGTATGTTGACGACGACACGCTTGCCGTTACCGTCCGACCCGTCTTTCTCCCGCCAGCGGCAACGCTCCATGTTGCATATTATCTTCTTGCGGTAAGCCTCATCTCCGGCCGCCTTCAGTTCACGCTGAAGCCTGTAATAGAGCGTGTCACGAGGCTGAACGCCGGCAAGGAAAGAGCCGACGGAGTCTGCGGAGCCCCGGCGCAAGGCGTCAGAAAAGAAAGAATTGTCGGGACGTTCGATTGGTATATCGAAAAGACAGCGGTAAGCCGGAGCAGCCGCCGGAGAGTTTTCGAGAGTGTCGAGACGGTTCAGCAGATACTGTGGATTGACAAATCCGAACCGCTGGCCCGAGGAGTATTTCAGGAAAGCCCTTGTCAGACGGTATTCAAGACGGGCAGCAACCTTGTTGATGCCGTTCTCCGCATCGTCGAAATCAAGACTGCGGATACGCCTGAGATCGGCTGCAATCGCACTGTCACCGAACACCGACGACGCAAATCCCATCTCACCAACCCGTGAGACATACGCCAACAGCGTGTCTGAACGGCCGTCCGCCCCCAACCTGTCAATCCAAATAAAATGTCCTTTGTCTGTGAGATAATATTCGCGGAGATACCGTCCGGAGAGCGTTCTGTCACCATCGGCCAGACAAAGCGCCTCTATATTATCTCTTATCTTACCGGCATCCAAAACGTATGAAGCCGTTCTCAAATCCGAGAACGCCTCCACCGTCATACTGCTTATGCGGGAATCAAAAGAATTGTCGTCGCATCCGGCAAGTGTCAGCAGCGACAACAAGCCTGCAAATATCAGCGGATAGAAACCTTTCTTACGACCTTGCCGATCTTCAGAATATAACAACCTCGTGGTATATTAAGTTCAACACGCTGAGCCGGGCTCTCTATCTTGACCGAAGCAACGGGTTTTCCTGTCAGTGAGACTACTTCAAGGACCATACCTGCGGCTCCCGTAACATGCAGGGTAGACTGATTCACCGTTATGTTTATGTTGGGCTCATCAATCTGTTCCATCGCCGTCATCTCCATCCCGGTCGCTGTTGCGGATGAGACGGGAAGCAACGTGAATGCGATGACAATCGCTGATATGAGTAGATTTTTAGCCATGTATATCCTTTTTTTGTTTCTGCAAATATACGGTTTTATTGCGAAATGACAAAGTTTTCCGTGGAAAAAATACAATAATAATGCCATTTAAACGTTTATAACGGCCATTTCCTCCGCAAGAACGGTGTCCGGGAATATCCGGCGGGCCTCTTCGAGCAATGCGTCTTCGCTGTCGTAGCGCGCCGAATAGTGACCGAGAATGAGTTTACCGACACCAGCGTCGTGAGCCACACGGGCCGCCTCCGAGGCTGTCGAATGCCAGTACTTGCGGGCGCGTTCGGCGTTGTCTGAGCCGTAGGTGCTCTCATGATAGAGCGCCGACACGCCTTTGACAAGTTCATGGAGCTTCGGGATGTAGCGCGTATCGCTGCAATAGGCGTAGCTCCGCGCCTCCTCCGACGGAACCGTCAGCCGGCTGTTGGGAATGACGTCACCGTCAGGAGTAACCCAGTCCTGCCCGCTCTTGATGTTATTGATCTGGCTGACGGGTATGCCGTACATGTCAATCATGTCGCGGCGGATATGCGGCTGTGTCGGCTTCTCGCGGAACAAGAAACCGCAACAAGGCACACGGTGGGACAGCGGTATGGTCGTGACGGTCAGACTGCGGTCCTCATAGACGACGCTGACAACCTCAGTGTCTATCGGATGGAAGACGACCTCGAACTCAAGCCCCTGGCAGAACATGTCCAGCTGCGACCGGAGCATGCCGTCCAACGCCTTATCCGCAAAGACATGAAGCGGCGCTGTGCGCCCCAGCATGCCGAAAGTCGAGATCATTCCTATCAGTCCGAAGCAGTGATCGCCATGAAGATGGGAGATAAACACGTGGCTTATCCTCATGAAATGAAGGCGGGAACGGCGCAGCTGCATCTGCGTCCCCTCGCCGCAGTCAATCATGAACATCTTCTCACGTATCTCCACTACCTGCGACGAGGCATAATGACGGAGCGTCGGCAAGGCGCTGCCGCAACCCAAAATATGTATTCTGAACGGTTCCACCCTATCCTATCGGTCTTATTTCAAACGTCTCCGAATATGAATAACTCTCTTAAAATCACTGCCGGCCGTACTCGAACAAGTCTTCCTCGTTCTTGTAAATCAGCGAATCGGCATCCAGCTTCACGAGGTCATAGACATTCGTTTCCTCCTCGTCACCGCCACCCTCACGCATCAACTGTATCTCGATGCGTCCGTCGACAATCTTCCATGTCCTGTAGACTATCGTGCTCTGGTCGATGCTCTCCGCGATGCCGCCGTCCTTCAGGGCTATTCCGACAATGGAACTGCCGTCTATCGGGTTCGGCATGACCCAATTGCCGAGCAGTGTGCTCTCGTTGATGACCAGCTCAGCCTCGGTCTTGTCGGCATTGACGAGCACGGCCATCTTGTCGCCGCTGCCATATCCGCCGAACACCTTGCCGTTCTCGCGTGCCTCCGAGACGCCGAGCGACAGCGTATCGCCGCTGTCGGTGATGAGCTGGAGCGTGTTCATGGCCGAACCGTCACCGCAGATGCCGAACACCGTCCGGTTCTGATTGACCACCACTTCCGTCGTGTCGGCACCGCCCGTGGGTGCGACCTGTTGAGCCTTATTGCCGCAGGCAGCCGTCAATCCGCAGACGGCCACGATTCCGGCCAGTTCCAATTTCTTCATAACTGTATATATAATAATGTGTCACTCCGTTTCTCTTTCCGCAGCCTTGGCCTCATTCCAAAGCTCGTCCATCTCTCCGAGGGTCATATCCTTCAGCTGGCGGCCCATCTTTATGCTGTGCTCCTCGATGTAGTTGAAGCGACGGATGAACTTGCGGTTTGTCTTCTCCAGCGCCGTGTCGGGATTGAGATGATAAAGCCGGCCGGCATTTATCACGCTGAAGAGAAAATCGCCGAACTCCTCCATCGAACGTTCCTTGTCCTCCCGGCGCAGTTCCGCCTCCAGCTCGCCAAGCTCCTCGCGGACCTTCGCCCAGACGTCATGCTTGTCCTCCCAGTCGAAACCGACATTGCGCGCCTTGTCCTGAACGCGGTAGGCCTTTATCAGCGCGGGCAGAGCGTCTGGCACTCCGGCCAGCACACTCTTGTTTCCGTCCTTCTCCTTCAGCTTTATCTGCTCCCAGTTCTCAATGACCTGCTGTGCCGTGCTTGCCTTCGCCATGCCGTCGTCCCCGCCGTCCTCGCCGTACGGCAGCGGCTTCGGGTCTTTTGCTCCGACCTGCGACGGATGATAGACATGCGGATGACGGAAGATGAGCTTGTCGGTCAGCTTCCAGCAAACGTCGGCTATGTCAAACTGTCCTTTCTCCGACCCTATCTTCGCATAGAAACAGATATGGAGCAGAACGTCTCCAAGCTCCTTGCATATATCGTCACGGTCGTTCTTCATCAGGGCGTCACACAGTTCGTAGACCTCCTCAATCGTGTTGGGTCTCAGACTCTCGTTGGTCTGCTTCCGGTCCCACGGACACTTCTCCCGCAACTCGTCAAGCACATCGAGCAGACGCCCGAACGCTTCCATTTTTTCTTCTTTCGTGTGCATATTCTGTGTTTAATCATTGCAAAGATAATGATTTATTTTCTCATAACGCCAATAACGCCGGAAAAAGGTTGAAAGTTGAAGATTGAAAGTTGAAATAAAGTTGAAAGCACACACATTATAGCCAACCAAAATGGATTTGCAAAAATCATATTATATGTATGATTGATACTTTGATAATGTACGATACAGTGAACTTGCAATATATTTCTATTTGACTATAATATATACAACCATCAATCTCCCTTTTAACATAAGCTCCTCATTTTGTTCTAAATATCGGAATGACAGGCAGTTCATCGCTTCATCCATTCCAAAAGTAATACATTTCTGCCGCTTTTCCAAGGAATTTATAGCCGATTTTGCCGCTTTTCCAAGATTTCAAGATAAATCCGCTCTTACACTTCTCCATATAACGACACCTTACACATGATAATCATGACAAGGTTTTATGCTTTCATGCTGTAGCGGATTCCAAACGGCTGTGAATGTTTCTGTGGCTGGACGTTGAAACGTACGTAAGCAAAATTCTGAATTTAAGGCCGACGAGAATGGGGACTTTAAAAAAAATTGCAGAGGCGGCCTCAAATATCACAAGCATGAGCGTATCAAATTTTAGGGGTCTCCGTGAGGATATTTTTACAGCTTTTGTAATATCCTTACTCATAGCGGTTTACGGACAGGGGCAATTCCGCTGTTTTGCCGGAGAGCCGCGACGGGCTTGCCGTAAGGGCCTTACGGGGTTGCGGGGAGGGCCTTACGGCATTGCAACGGGGCCGCCGTTGCATCACAAGAGCGGCCCCGTCGTGACCCCGGGAGGGCCTTATTGCACGGAAACGGTAGCTTTTCAGGACAAAAGCAGGGGCTCGGAAATGATGGAAATTTGTGTTCTGGAAAAGCCGTAAGGGCCTTACTGCATCATGACGGGGCAAAAACCGAAGGGTTGGCGCATGACGGGCGGTTGCCGTAAGGGCCTTACGGGGATTCAAATGCCCAAAAAATGAGCTAAAACGGAGATTTTGGATGATGCGGTTTTGTAAGGATAAAGGTCAGAGGAGGCCGGCCGTATGTTCTTGTCTGACGCTGACGTGGGAGTTGAATGAAGCTCAACGCAGAGGCGCAAAGATTATTTTTTCGGAACACTCAGAGACTCGGAGACACAGAAGGTTTTGTCATATATTAAACGCAGAGGCCGCAAAGGCGCAGGAGGGCTTTAGAGAAAAGCCCTTTGCGCCTTTGTGTCTTTGCGTTGAGTTTTTCACTGCAGCTTGAAAGTATCTTCCTAAATCCATCACAGCATGAAAGCGGCGGCACCGGAAGATGTTTCCGCTGCCGCCGCTAAAAAAGAGAAATCTATGTCTGACAAAGTCTTATTCTGATGACAGGTATCGGAACCGGATCAGGAGTTATATGCCGTCTCGCCGTGCTCATAGATGTCAAGTCCCTCCTCCTCGATGCGCGGCGATACGCGCAGACCGTGGATAAGATCGATACCCTTGAAGATTACGAAGCCGCAGACGAGGGCCCACACACCGACAACGACGGCGCCGAAGAGCTGGGCTGCAAAGAAATTGAAGCCGTGACCGTAGAACAGTCCGCTATCTGTGGCAAAGAGTCCGGTACAGATTGTTCCCGTAAATCCGCAGACACCATGTACGGAGGATGCGCCGACGGGGTCGTCGATGTGAAGCACGTGGTCGATGAACTCGACTGACAGGGGCATCAGAAGACCGCAGATCAGTCCGATACAGGCGGCTCCGCCGATGCTGACAAGGTCACATCCGGCCGTTATGCCGACCAGTCCGGCAAGGATTCCGTTGAGCGTGAGCGACAACGAGGGCTTTCCGTAGCGCAACCAAGAGAAAAAGAGCGTGGCCAGACCGCCGGTACATGCGGCCATATTGGTCGTCGCGAAGGTGTGGGAGATTGCCACGCGGTTGTCTTCGCCGAAGGCGGCAAGCTGTGAACCGGGGTTGAATCCGAACCATCCGAACCACAGGATGAACACGCCGAGGGCGGCGAAAGTGAGGCTATGGCCGGGAATGGCGCGGCTCTTGCCGTCACGTCCGTACTTTCCGAGACGCGGACCGAGCACCATAGCACCAATCAGAGCGAGCCATCCGCCGCAGGAGTGAACGACGGTCGAGCCGGCGAAATCATGGAACGTACATCCGAAGACGTCCATCATGAAACTGCCTTCCTCGCCGTTCATGAGCCAGCCGCCGCCCCATGTCCAGTGGCCTTCGATGGGATAGACGATCAGGGAGATGAGCAGCGAATAGATGATATACATCGAGAACTTCGTCCTCTCGGCCATTGCACCGGACACGATGGTGGCCGCCGTGGCGCAGAAGACGGTCTGGAACATCAGGAATCCCTCTATCGGGAGACCGGCCGGAGCTGTCAGGAAGTCGAGACTGCCCCACTCCGGCATGCCCATGAAGCCCGCACCTCCGGCTCCCCACATCACTCCGAAGCCTATCAGCCAGAAGCAGACGGAGCCGAGGGTGAAGTCGACGAAGTTCTTGAACAGGATGTTGGCCGTGTTCTTCGTGCGGGAGAAACCTGCCTCGCAGAGCGCGAAGCCGGGCTGCATGAAGAAGACGAGCATGGCCGCGAGCAGCATCCACACGGTGTTGATGGAGATTTCGGTCTCACGGGCAAGCGTTTCGACTGTGGTGTCGGCAGCAAATGATGCCATAGGCGTGGCCAGCGCAAGGGCCGCCAGCGCCACCTTATATATAACGGTATGTTTCATATTGATCTGTGTTTGTGTTGTCTTTGATTATTTCTCCTGTTCCGCGTTATAAAGTGAGATGTCCCCGCGCTCTCCGGTACGGATGCGCACGGCGTCCTCAACGGGAATGACGAAGATGCGGCCGTCACCTATCTCTCCCGTACGGGCGGCTGCGACGATGGCCTCAACGGTCTTTTCGACGTTCAGATTTCTCACTACGACGCTGATCAGCACACGCTCGATGCAGCTCGTGTCATACTTCACTCCGCGGTAGATGCGCGCCTGGCGCATTTTCCCGACGCCGCGCACGTCATAATAGGAGAACCACTCGATGTCGATGTCGAGCAGCGCGTCCTTCACTTCCTCGAACTTTGTCTTGCGAATAATCGCCTCAATCTTTTTCATATCTCATTTGTGTTTGTTGTTGTTCTCTATACTCCGGACGGATTATCAGACCGCCGGGCGATAAATGTCCGATCAGAGTGACAGGCCGAACGTCATATACATCTTTCCGCTGCAGGGATTGGCCATCACGGAAGCGAACAGCGGCAGAGAGAACGCTTCGGTCACTTTCACGTCTTTCTTCACTCCGACGGTAACGTTGGTGACGGCAAATCCGCCGACCGGCTCACCGGCGCTGTCCGTATATGTTGCTGCCGACTTGAACGGAACGCAGCCCGCCGCCGCTGTCCACGACAGTCCGCCGAGCCGGAACGGAGCAGCTATCTCAAGATAGGAGGAATAGGCGCGATGGCCGTCGGGGCGGTAGTCGCTGCCGGCAAAATTGGTGAACCAGTTCAGGGAGAATACGCCGAAATCATAGCCGACGTTGGCTTCAAAGACGTGGGCCGTCTCGTGAGAGTCGTAAAGGAAATAGCGGTCGCGCCGCTCGGCTCCCGAAAACCAATAGTCCGTCACGCCCAGCATCAGGCCGCCTGTCGTGTAGGACAGCGTCAAGTCGAGTTCTTTTGTGTCGTTGGCGTCGGCAATGCCATAGGAACCCCATGCTCCCAATGTGATGCCTTCATAGGAAACGGACACTGAGGGCTGTATGGCCGCGCTGCCGAGATTCTGGCCACGCCAGACATAACCGCTCACAACATCCGCCCCTACTGAAGCATCAAACTTGTTGTCCTGTGCACCGGCTGCCATCGGGATGGCAACCGCAGCCATAAAGGCTGCTCTTTTTACTAATCCGTTCATAATACCTACTTGTGTTTGTGTTATATTTCAATATCATTATTACTCCAGAGTGTCATTGTGTCGTACGATTCGCAATCACTTTGTAATCACAATGCAAAGTTACGTGATATTTTGCATTGCCGAACAAATGCCCCAATGTTTTTATTTAAGGCCCGCCCTGATGTATCAATGTAACGGTTTTGCTATAATGCAAACAACCAATATGTAACCAAAACAAACATTTTAGTTATCAAATTGCAATACAACAACGTTTTCTAAAAAACAGAACATGCGCCAATAACATAATGAAAGGCCGACTTCACAGCCGGCCTTTCACATAAAAACTAAACAAATACTTTATGAATTATTATCTTTCAGCAAACTAAAGGCTGCCTTTGAGCTCCTCCACCCAAGCGCCGATGCGGTCGCCCGTGAGGTCGGATTCATTGACATCGTCGAGCGGAAGGCCGACAAAACGACCGTCCACAACGGCCTCACTGTCGCTGAAAGAATAGCCGTCAGTGGCCACGGAGCCTACAAAGCGGGCCCCGCTGTCCTTCAGGCCGTCATAGAGTTTTCCGATAGCGCTGACAAACGTGTCGCCATACGACTCGCAGTCACCGCAACCGAAGAGGGCAATGGTCTTGCCGGAAAGGTCGCATGACTGCATGAGACTGAGTCCGTCGTACCAATCGTCCTGCAAATCGCCCGCACCCCAAGTGGATGTGCCGAGCACAAGGGTGTCATGTCCGCTGACCACTCCTGCGTCAAGAGACTGCACGTCGACAGCCTCAACACCAAGTCTGCCGGCAATGTCCTCGGCTATGGCCTGACAAGTGCCGGTAGTCGAACCGTAGATTACAATAGTCTTATTCATCCTTTATCTTATCTTTAATGTTCTTTGTCTGATTGACAGGTGCAAAGGTAGCGGTAAAGGACGAGGTGCGCAATACCCAATAATGGGGTTTTATCCAATCATAAACATGACCGAATAATATAATTGGATTAGCAGGATGTAGAGAAAGAATAGCGGTGAGGTCATGGCTATACCGCAAAATAGTGAGCGGTAGACGTCCGTGACGGTACGGAAACGGCCTGAAACGATGCCGTAGACCACTGCGACGAGACACGCTCCGAACGAAATGACGGGAATGAGTGAGGCGCTGAACGGCGACGGGAACAGGGCGCCGGTGACGCTCAGCAGCACGGCGTGGGGCATAAGGGTGAGCCACGCCAGAACGCCGGCATAGCCGACGGACAGACAGACGACAAAGCCGAGGGCTATGCGCTCACGGTATTGGAGCATCGCATGGCGGCGGAAAATCCGCAAGATGCCGCTCGAACGGACGCAGCCCCAGGCCACCGAGAGAAGCAGAAGGCAGGACAGAGGACGTCCGGCGAGCATGTCGGTGAAACGCCCGAGCATCCAGCGCACGCCCTCGCTGCCCAACAGGCTGCGCACTCCGCTCTCGGGCAACAGCACACTGAGCATCCACGAGGCCGGAAGGAGGCACAGCTGGAGGACGGCAAGCGACAGGGCCAAGACGGCAAACGGCTTACTTTTCATCGTTATCTGTGTTTGATCGTATCATCAGATGGTTCATTCTTCATCGGGACGGAGATTGTCTATGTCGAGAATACGCAGCTCCAAGGCCCTCACGACAAGCCTCGTGGCGTTGACGCCCATGCCTCCGTTGCCGTCGGGAAAGAGCTTCTGGACGAGTTCGTTCTGCCGTTTTTCAAGGCTCTTGACGCCGAACGGCATGCCGCGCAGGTTGGTAATCTGCTCCTTTGTGTAGCCAAGGGCAAGGTGACGGAGGAAGCGTTCGTCGTAGTCGTCAATCTCGTAGTTGACGAAAGCCTCCTGACTGGCGACGCGGCTGCCCACTGCCTGGCGGAAGCGGTCGACGATTTTCTGGAGTATCGGCTGGTTGAAGACCATGCGCTTTCCCTCCATCACGCTCCTGACATCGCCCCGGGTGAGCAGCTCGCCGCTCTTGAGGATGATACCGTCGGCACCCGCGTCGAGCACGTCGACCCACAGTTTCTCGTTCAATGTCTCGCCCGTGAAGATGAGAACCTTCACCGACGGGTGGGCCTCCTTGGTCTGACGGCAGATCTCCACGCCGATGGTTGTCGAGCCGCCGAGCCCGAGGTCCAACAGAACGAGGTCGGGCTGCTGTTGCTTCATCAGCCGCCAATAGGCAGCCTCGCAGTCTGCCGTGCCGATAATCTCGGCCTCGGGAATGTCACTGCGTATGATACCTTCAGTGCCTTTCAGCTCTAAAGGCACGTCTTCTACGATTATAATCTTAAACTTTTCCATTGCTTTTATGTTTTATTTCGTCCCTACCCGACCGCATCCGACTGCGGGATATGGCGTGCGGCGGCACGGGGTAGCGTTATCTTTATGCTGTAGCTGTCGGCAAGCGCGCCGCTGCTGTCGTCACGCGCGTCCCAACCGTCGGCCCGTATGCCGCATCCGTAGCGGTGGGTGGCGTCGGAATGGTCGCGCACAATCTGGCGGCAGAGCAGATAAGGAATCGTGTCGACGGACGGAACGAAGGGGTCTTGGGTTTCCGACCGGATGCCGTCCTGCCGCGGCATGGGCACGGTGAACGTCAGATAGCGGTCCGACTGCGGCTCGACGGTGATGCCGTCCGGCCGTGCGCCGCAGGATTTCAAAGAGATATTCCAGCAGATTGCGGTCGCCGAGGACACACAGTCCAGTATCCTCACCACCTGTAAGCTCGACAACCGGGACCGCCGTTACGTGAAGACGGACGCGCTCGGTCTGCCGCATGGCCTGCTCGGTGAGTATGGAATGGATGGCGCGATAGTAGGCGGCGAGCTCTTCCATCGACTTCAGGTCGGTGTCGGCAGAGTCGGCCAGCCGTGCGATACGGCTGGGATAATACATCGTCTCGTGCTTCAGCGTCGACAGACAGTTGTCCAAAACGGAATTGGTTATGTGGAGGATGCCCTCTTCATACTCCGCCCTGCGACACTCGTCGGCGGCAAGTTCGATGCCGGCGGACTGGCGACGGTGGGCCGAGACGGCATCGCGGAGCGCGCCAAGAATGCTGTCGACGACCGCCTGAAGGCCGGCGGGATATTGTTCATGCGTGAGCGGTTCGATGCGGCGGAGCTTCTCCGACGGCGTGTCGTCGCTGAGAAGGATGTCGTTGAGCATGCGTATGCGCTCGACACAGAAACGGAAATAGAGCCGGTGGCGGTAGTAGAGAAGATAGTATGCGGGCGGAATGATGACAAGAAGGAGCACGAGAAGAATGACGGCAATGGTCTTGTCGGTCTGCGACTGCTGCATCACACGGCAATATTCAGCCAGGGTGTTGTCGGCGGAAAGCTCCTTGAAGAGCTGCGTGTACACCTTATTATTATATGTATAGAGCTGCCAGCGATGGAGCGCAAGCGCCGCCACGGCACTCTCGTTGCGCATGTCGAGGATGATGTTATAGTGTGTCGGCAGACTGTCGCGGAACCATTGGATTTCCGGCGGCACCGACGCGGCGTCTCCTCCGGCCGTCATCAGCAGACGGCCGCCGGGGCGCAGGGTGAGATAATGGCGGTTGAGATACATCCGGCAGGAGTCGGCGAAGGCGAGGGTGCGCCCGTATGTACCCGCGATATTGGAGAAATAGGCGCTGTCGGCATAGGCCTTGGCCCGCGGGAGATTGCCTTCCGGCGCAGTGGTATGGGCTCTTGATACGGTTACAGAAGGTTCTGACAATGGAGAAACGGCAGCTTCCGGCGCTGCAGCGGAAACCATTGCGGCGCCGGCGGCGACCATAAGGAAGACCAGCGAGCGCATGACCGCACGCGGAAGACGGAAGAAGAAGCGGCTTCCGGCACCCTTGCAGCTCTCGGCCGACAGCTGGCAGACGGAGAAGATGCGGCTCATCTTGCGGTAGCGGTCGATGATTCCGCGGCAGTTCATAAGCCCGAAGCCATGACCGTCATATATCTTATGCTCGAAAATACGGGCCAGCTCGTCTTCGGTGAGGCCGCAACCGGTGTCCTCGACGACCACTTCCACATAGTCGTCCGTCTGTCGGGCGCTCACGGTGACGCGGCCTCCGGAGGGCGTGAACTTGCGTGCGTTGTCGGCAAGGGTATTTATCATGAAGAGCGTGAGGACGCGGTCGGCCTTGACCGTGGCCCCGGTGGGCTGCACGTCCAGCTCCACACCGTTCAGGCGGAAGCCCGCCTTGCCCTTGGCGACGATGTCGAAGAGCGGCTGGAGGGCAAAACTCTCGATGTGAAGGTCGATGCGTCCCTGTCGCATCTGAATCCAATGGGTGAGGATGTCGTTCAGTTCGTTTATCTTTGAGGCCAGCTCAGAGATATAGGCGTAGCGCTCCGAACGCACGCCGGCAGCCTCGTCGCGCGACGAAAGTATCGTGACCTCGTTGATTATACGGTCTATCAGCGGAACCACGCTGCAGGCCAGCGACACCTTCGCCCGGTTCTCCATGCTGCGACGCTCGCCCTGACGTATGCGAGTCATGCTGAGGGCATAGGCCTCGTTGATTTCTTCCATGCGGTCGGCGACGGCTTCCGAATGGCGTCGGTCAGCCTCCTGCCATTCCCGCAGCGGCCGGAGCAGCTCGTCCATGGCACCGTCAGAGCGCTGCCGGCGGTTGAGATAGCGGAAGAGGAAGAGCACGGCGACAAGCACGAGGATGGCCACGAGCACGGCCACTATCATGACGTTGAGCTGGGACGAGGCCCGGTCAAGCATTCCGGCGCGCGACTCCAGATAACGGTCCTGACGCGTCTGTTCCTGCAGGTCGATATAGATATTGCGGTTGTAATCGCTCGCCGGCTTGTCGTCAAGGGCCGAAAAGACCACGCTGAGCTGCTCGCGTATGCTGGCGACGAGGTCCGGAGCCTGAGCGACGGCCGTGTCGGCAAGGGCTTCTTCGAGGCTCGTCAAGGCACGGGCGTAGTCTCCCGAGGCCATGAAACACGAGGCAAGGGTGCGCCGGGCACCCGCCGTCTGATAGACGTCGCCATAGTCTTCGAACATTTCGAGCGAGCGGTCGGCCATCCATCCGGCCGCAGCACCGGCCGCGACACTGTCCGGAAGGAACAGGGCGAGGGTGCGGGCGTTCTCGTCAAGGAGCATCCCTGCGTTCTCGGGTACGATGAGCTGGCCCGCCATAGCCCCGAGACTGTTGGCCTCGAAGAAGCCGTAGCCGTGACGGGAGGCCATGAAGAAACATTCGAGAAGCGCGCCGAACTCACGCCGGCAGACCTCCGCCGGCGCCGCACCGGTCAGGATTCCGCCGCTTCCGATGTTGTAGAGGTAGTTGAGATATTGGGCTGTGTCGCGCCGGATCGGTCCGTCGGGATCGATGGCCGCAAGGGCCTCGGCCGACTTCTCCTCCAGTCCGACGTAATAATAGTATGCGGAGTTGACGATGGCAAACTCCGTCTCGGCGTATATCATGCGGCGTTCCATCCTGTCGGACAGCCCGTCACGCTCCTCGGCGATGCGGCTGAGGCGCGACTTGGCGCGCTCGCAGTAGTCGTAGAAGTCGCGGTTTCGGGACATACGCTGGCAGAGGCGCATCTGAAGGACGTCGCTCACGAGCAGCTCCACCTGATTGTCGGTAGCGGCAGAAGCCTCGTCGAGACGGCGGCGCGCACCATCGTAGTCCATGCGGGCGATGCTGACGAAAGCGAGATTGTTGAGCGCCTCGGCACGGCCGCTACCGTAGCGGGCCGACATGTCGTATGCGCGTGAGGCACAGGCCTCGGTCGAATCAAGATTGCGGTAGTGATAGGCGTACGAAAGAGAATTCAGCTCGTCCACCCGCTGCCTATCCGTCGGTGAACATGCTGAAAAGAACAAAAGGCTCCACAGGCATGCGATGATGCCCATGGAACCTTCGGTTGTTATGCTTTTAGCCGCGTGCTTTAGCAATGTAGCCCAGTGCCTCAACACACTTGTCGGTGATAGCCTGCCAGTTCTCGGCTGCTATGACGTCCTTGGGGAAGAGCTTCGAGCCCATACCCACGCAGAAGACGCCGGCCTTGATCCATGACGTGAGGTTGGCCTCGTCGGGAGAAACGCCACCCGTAACCATCAGCTTCGACCAGGGCATGGGAGCCATGAGACCTTTGACGAGGTTCGGACCGAGCACGTCGCCAGGGAAAATCTTGCACAGGTCGCATCCTGTCTCCTGAGCTGCGCCCACCTCTGAAACGCTTCCGCATCCGGGTGTGTAGGCCACGAGACGGCGGTTGCAGATCTTGGAGATTTCGGGGTTGAACAGCGGGCCGACAACGAAGCACGCACCCAGCTGGATGTAGAGGGCAGCCGTAGCGGGGTCAACGACCGAGCCGACACCGAGAGCGAGCTCGGGGCACTCCTTGGCAGCGAACTTAACGACTTCCTCAAACACCTCGTGGGCGAAATCGCCACGGTTGGTAAACTCGAAAGCGCGCACGCCTCCGTCATAGCAGGCCTTTACGACCTTCTTGGCAACCTCGGCATCCTTGTGATAGAACACGGGCACCATACCTGTCTGGCCGATTTTGGCCAGCACGGCTATCTTATCAAACTTTGCCATTTGTCTTTATCTATGTATTTAATAATGTCCTTATTAGCGCTGTACGCGGCCGTTGGCGTTACCTCCGGCCAGAGCCTCAACCTCAGCAACGCTGACGAGGTTGTAGTCGCCGTTGATGGTGTGCTTCAGTGCAGATGCTGCTACGGCAAATTCGAGAGCCTCGCCCTGTGTCGGCTTTGTGAGCAGACCGTGGATGAGACCGCCGGAGAAAGAGTCGCCGCCACCGACACGGTCGATGATGGGGTTGATCTCGTAGCGCTTGCTCTGATAGAACTCCTTGCCGTCATAAATCAGGGCTTTCCAGCCGTTGAACGTAGCGGAGAAGCTCTCACGCAGCGTGGAAACGACATACTTGAAGCCGAACTCTTCCTTCATCTGCTTGAAGATGCCCTCATATCCGGCAGCGTCGGTCTGTCCGCCTTCAACGTCAGCGTCGGGCTTGAAGCCGAGGCAGAGCTCTGCGTCCTCCTCGTTGCCGATGCAGACGTCGACATACTTCATCAAGGGGCGCATGATTGAGATAGCCTTCTCCGATGTCCAGAGCTTCTTGCGGAAGTTGAGGTCAACGGAAACGGTGACGCCGTGACGCTTTGCAGCCTCGCAGGCCAGACGGGTCAGTTCGGCAGCCTTGTCAGAAACGGCGGGAGTGATGCCTGACCAGTGGAACCAGTCGGCACCTTCCATGATTGCGTCGAAGTCGAAATCAGCGGGCTCAGCCTCAGCGATGGCGCTGTGGGCACGGTCGTAGATGACCTTTGAAGGACGCATCGAAGCGCCGGTCTCAGCATAGTAGAGACCGACACGCTCACCGCCACGGGCGATGAACTGGGTATTGACTCCATAGCGGCGCAGAGAGTTGACAGCAATCTGACCAATCTCGTGTGCGGGCAGCTTGCTCACGAAATAGGCGTCGTGTCCGTAGTTGGCGCAGCTGATAGCCACATTTGCCTCACCACCACCGGGGATGATGCGGAAAGAATCTGTCTGAATGAAACGGTCGTTGCCGTTCGGTGAAAGGCGGAGCATAATCTCACCTAATGTTACCACTTTAGCCATGATAATAATATTTTTATTATTGTTTATAGATAGATTTACCAGTTTGTGACCACAAAAATACCACTTATTTCTCAAACGGCGAAACAAAATGAACAAAATCTTCATCTGACGGGGGAAATTTGGATACGGCGGAGATTCAGCGGCGGCCGTTATGGTGGCTTTTATCTTTACAAAACTGCCTCCGCAAAATCCGCCGCTTTTTGCCGTTTTTGCCCCCTCTGAGGCCCTTTTTGAGGTATTTCCGCCCTGTTTCAGCTGCAAAAACCATCGCTTCCGGATGCCGCCGCACCCCCGGGAGGGCCTCCCGGGGTGTCCGGAGCGGAAATTTCCGTCAGTTTTTGATTGCCGTTTTCGGGCAAAAACAGCACCATTTTCTTGCCGTAAGGCCCTCCCGGGGTTACGACGGGGCCGCCGCCGTCATGCAACGGGGGCCCCGTTGCAACGCAACAAGGCCCTTACGGCAGACCAACGGGGCCCTTACGGCAAGCCCGTCGCGGCCAAACGGCGAAACGACGGAGACGCCCCGATTTTTAAACCGTTGTGTATCAAAAGGTTGAGAAATCAGCGGATATAAAGTGGATAAATATCCAAGAAATTACGCCCGCCATATTTCAAGAATTTGGAGCCGAGGAAGATTTATTTTGAAAAGTCCCCACTCTCAGAGGCTTAAAATTAAGAAAAGGAATTACGTACGAGGAATGTGACATCGTGCCTCAGCGTTCTGAGGGTGACGCCAAGTTGATTTAATGGAAAGTTGCGCTGGGAAAAACGGTTCTTTTTGCTCCATTCCGAAGTCCATCAATGGCCGGATAAGCGTGGACTTCATCTAAATTCGTGTCATAACAACAATATTTTGAAAAATATCGGGCGGCGGTTTCCCGCAATTCAATAATTATTGGTATTTTTGCAGGAGAAACTATTAAATTAGTGATAAACCATTAAAACAATAGAATGGCGACTGACAAAATCAGAATAAAAGATATAGCAAGACTTTCAGGAGTATCTGTCGGGACGGTTGACAGAGTGCTGCACGACCGCCCCAACGTTTCGAAGACAGCACGGGAGAAAGTAGAAAAGGCACTGAAAGAGATGGACTATCATCCGAACATGTACGCCAGCGCGCTGGCATACAACAAGACCTACAATTTCTACTGCATCATACCGAAGCACGAATCGGAGGCCTACTGGGAGGAAATTGAAGAAGGAGCCATGAGCGCATGTGAGCGACGGCGCGACTTCCACGTCAACGTGAAGATGATGTACTACAAGCGCTTCAACACCGAGACGTTCAAACTGGTCACCGAGCAGTGTCTCAAGGAAGAGCCCGACGGCGTCATCATCGTTCCGTCGACGCTGGACGCCACGAGAAAATTCACCGACGAGCTGCACGAGAGGGACATTCCGTTCATCCTGCTCGACTCCTACATGCCCGACCTGAAACCGTTGTCGTTTTACGGTCAGGACTCTTTCTGCAGCGGATATTTTGCCGGACGGATGCTCATGCTGATTGCGTCGAAGGAAAAGGAAATCATGCTCATGAAGCAGATGAAAAACGGATATGTGGCCAGCAAGCAGCAGGAAAACCGCGAAACCGGTTTCCGCCACTACATGCGCGACCACTTCCCTCATATAACCATAAGCGAAGTGAACCTCCCGCTGGACGAAGAGAGAGAGAAGTACGACAAGATTCTCGAAGCCTTCTTCAAGGAACATCCGCACATCCACCACTGCATAACGTTCAACTCCAAGGCCCACATCGTCGGCGGATTCCTTCAGCGGAGCAACCGCCGCAACGTCCAGATAATGGGCTATGACATGGTGACGAAGAACGCCGAGTGTCTCAAGCAGGGATCCATATCGTTCCTCATCGCACAGCACGCCTACATGCAAGGCTACTCCTGCGTGGAAACGCTCTTCGAGGCCATCGTGCTGAAGAAAGAGGTGACGCCGGTCAACTATATGCCGATAGAGATTCTGACAAAGGAGAACATCGACTTCTACCGACGGACGCAGCTCTGAAAAGCAGAAGCAAAGGAACATTCAAATAAAAACAAAATAGCTACTAATTATGGAACAGACTTTCATTAAAATTAATCCGGCCGACACCGTCGTCGTCTGCCTCCAGCCGAAAGGCAAGGGCGAGACAATCGAAGTGGACGGCAAGACTATCACAATCAATCAGGACACTCCCGCCGGCCACAAAATCCTTATCACCGATACGGAAGAGGGCCGCGACATCATAAAATACGGCTATCCCATCGGCCACGCACGCCAGGACCTCAAGGCCGGCGACTGGGTCAACGAGAACAACCTGAAGACCAATCTGGCCGGAACGCTGGAATATACGTACAATCCCGTCAGCGAGGCGCTGGACATTAAGGACGAGAAACGGACTTTCCGCGGATATGTACGCGCCAACGGCGAAGTGGGAATACGCAACGAAGTGTGGATTGTTCCCACGGTAGGATGCGTCAACGGCATCGCCGAAAGGCTTGCAGACGAACTGCAGAAAGAGACCGGAAGTGAGGGCGTCGACGCCATCTACGCATGGCATCACAACTACGGATGCTCCCAGCTGAGCGGCGACCACGAGAACACACGCAAGGTTCTGCGCGACATCGTGCTCCATCCCAATGCCGGCGCCGTGCTCGTGCTGGGTCTGGGATGCGAGAACAATCAGCCGGAACTCTTCGAGCAGATGCTCGGCGACTATGACAAGGAGCGCATCAAATTCCTCGTCACTCAGAAAGTTGACGGCGACGAGGTGGAAGCCGGAATGGAGATACTCCGCGAACTCTACGCCAAGGCACGTGAGGACAAGCGCGAGGATGTTCCCGTCAGCAAGCTGCGCGTGGGTCTGAAGTGCGGCGGCAGCGACGGCTTCAGCGGCATCACGGCCAACCCGCTCGTCGGCGAATTCTCCGACTGGCTCGTTGCTCAAGGCGGAACGTCGATACTGACGGAGGTGCCGGAGATGTTCGGTGCCGAGACGATACTGATGAACCGCTGCAAGACAGACGAGCTCTTCGGAAAGACGGTCAGCATGATCAACAACTTCAAGGAATATTTCCTCAGCCACGGCGAGCCTGTCGGCGAGAACCCGTCACCGGGCAACAAGGCCGGCGGTATCTCAACGCTGGAGGACAAGGCGCTGGGATGCACACAGAAGTGCGGACGTGCTCCGGTCAGCGGCGTGCTGGAATATGGTGACCGTCTGGAAACGACAGGCCTGAACCTGCTCTCCGCTCCGGGCAACGACCTCGTAGCCGCTACAGCCTTGGCCTCGGCCGGATGCCAGATTGTCCTCTTCACGACAGGACGCGGAACGCCGTTCGGCACGTTCGTCCCCACGATGAAGATTGCGACCAACCCCACGTTGGCCGCCCGTAAGCCCAACTGGATTGACTTCAGCGCCGGACAGCTCATCGAGGGCCGCACGATGAAGGAGCTCGTGCCGGAATTCATCGACAAGATTCTGGCCGTGGCAAGCGGCGAACAGGCCCGCAACGAGGCCAACGGCTACCGCGAAATAGCCATCTTCAAGAATGGAGTGACGCTGTAAGACGACTTGTAACTTTTAACTTTAAACTTGTAACTTTATGATTTGCGCGCTGCCACGGACAAGGGCGCGGCGTGCGCACATAAGGTTACAAGTTTAACGTTTAAAGTCCAGGTCACAGCGGTATTCATAAGGTTACAAGTTTAAAGTTAAAAGTTACAGGTACAAAATGTCCAAAGGCCTCATCGCTCTCAGCCCGCTGCTGGTGTTCATCGGACTGTATCTCGTCACCTCGATTATCGCAGGCGACTTCTACAAAGTCCCCATAACCGTGGCGTTCATGATTTCGTCGGTCTATGCTGTCATCATCAGCGGGGGAATACCCTTGCGCCGGCGCATCGACATATTCAACCGCGGAGCCGGAACAGAGAACATGATGCTGATGCTATGGATATTTGTGCTTGCCGGCGCCTTCGCCAACAGCGCAAAGGTAATGGGCTGCATCGACGCCACCGTCAACCTCGCCCTGACCCTGCTGCCCGGCAACATGCTTCTGGCCGGACTCTTTCTGGCCGCCTGCTTCATATCATTGGCCGTCGGAACGAGCGTCGGGACAATCGTGGCGCTGACACCGATTGCCGCCGGCATCGCCCATTCGACCGGAACGAGCGTGCCGATGATGACGGCCGTGGTGGTGGGAGGCTCGTTCTTCGGAGACAATCTGTCGTTCATCTCCGACACGACGATTGTCTCGACGTCCACACAGGGATGCAAGCTGAGCGACAAGTTCCGCGTCAATTCATATCTCGCCATGCCCGCCGCAGTCATGATTCTGCTCCTCTACATCGCCATGGGCCACGGCATGAGCTCTCCGCAGAACCTCCCGGAGGTTGAATATATAAAGGTAATGCCATACATAGTGGTGCTCATCGTAGCCGTTATGGGCATGAACGTCATGGCGGTGCTCACCATCGGCATTGCCCTGACTGGAATAATCGGCATCCCAGGCGGCGCTTTTGACGTCTACGGATGGTTCGGAGCCATGGGCGACGGCATCCTCGGCATGGGCGAACTGATAATAATAACGATGATGGCGGGCGGCATGCTCGAACTGATAAAGGCCAACGGAGGCATCGACTATATCATAACCACCATGACACGCCACGTCAAAGGCAAGCGCGGAGCCGAGCTGGCCATCGCCGCTTTGGTGGCTCTCGTGGACATCTGCACGGCAAACAACACCGTCGCCATCATCACCGTGGGCGGCATAGCCAAGCAGATCGCCGACCGGTTCGGCGTGGACAACCGCAAGAGCGCAAGCATACTGGACACCATGTCGTGCTGTATGCAAGGCATCATTCCCTACGGAGCACAGATACTGATGGCCGCCGGACTTGCCTCGATAAACCCCGTGAGCATAATCCCGCATCTATACTATCCGTTCTGCATCGGCGTAATAGCCATCCTGGCAATCATGTTCCGATACCCGAAGAGATATTCTTAGACAGCAACTGAACAAAACCGTATTTCCGATGGACATAGTACAACGCAACTTCTTCCGCCTTCTGCGCAGCGGAACATTCGGCGGTCATGAAAAGGTAGAGCCGATGTCGGCATACAAGTGGGACCGCCTCTATCAGACGGCGCTCATGCACGGCGTGGCCGCTCTGACGGCCGACGGCATCGAACGCCACCGTGGCGATTTCTTCCTGCAGCTGTCCGGTGAGCAGGAAGAGACATGGAGGAAAATCACGGAAGAGACGGAGGCGGCAAACCGGAACATCGACGCTTGCCTGGCCGGGCTTTTCGGAATGATGAACAAGGAGCAGCTGCGCCCCATACTGCTCAAAGGTCAGGGGCTGGCACAACTATACGACAATCCTCTCCACCGCACGGGAGGCGACATGGACATCTTCTTCCCCTACCCCACCCAAGGCAGCAAGGCCGACGCATGGGCCCGAAGCAACGGCACTGAACAGCCGTCTGAGGAGCGGACGACGATGAGATATCTTTGGAACGGAGTCAGAATTGAACACCACCACCGCATGCAACGGCTCACCAACCCGCGTCTCAACCGTCGTCTGCAGGACATAATCAGCAGCGAGATAAACTGCTGCGACTCATCATACGTGACCATCGGCGGCACAAAAGTTGAGGTTCTGCCGCCGACACTGAACCTCCTCTACATCATCATACGCATCGTCCGCTACATCCTCAACGAGGGAATAAGCCTCAAACAGGTCATCGACCTCGGCATGTTCCTCCGCAAGAACGGCGACAAAGTCGATTTCGTCAAGCTACAGTCATGGCTCGACCGTCTGCGGATGCAGTGGATGGCGCGCCTGACGGGCAGTCTGCTGGTGCGCCTTTTCGGCTTTACGGAAGACGAGATACCGTTCATGAACGGCCATTCCGACTCCAGCGTCGACAACGTCATCACCGATGTCCTGCGCCTTTCGTCCATGCACAACGACAACTGGTACTTCACTCAAGGCAAGAACATATTCGTCCGCACGAGCGACTCGAACGCCATGATATGGCAAATCCGCCATAGCGCAAAATACATGAAATACTATCCGACCGAGACCGTGACCAACTTCTTTGCCACTTTCGCCAACTCGCTGTCGAGGATTGAGGAATAAAGGAAGTAAGTAGGAAAGCAAAGAAGAAGCAAAAGGGGATAACCGAGTATAAAAGAACATATAGAATCAGCGCAGATAAACACATCATGACTTTGGCATTGAATGTGATTATCTGCGCTGTTTGCTACCTTTATATAATATAAGACACCATTCCAAGAACGGTCTCATCCATGCCTAAGGCACGATTTTCTTCATGTTCAGATCACTGATCTTGTGGTCCGGCGAGACTTTCGCCTCAACGTTGTAGGTGCAGAACGTCTCCTTCGTCTTGTCCTCGCGGCTGATGCGGTGGTCGACGGAGAAGGCCACGGTGTAGCCGTAACGACCGTCGCCGGCGTCGGTTTTCTCTATTTTCCAGTCGTTGTTCAGGGAGAAGGTCATGCCGGTGATGTCGTCCGGAGCATGGAGCTTCCTCATGTATGTCATGACGTCGGTCTTCGTGGCGTTCTCCTTATGGAGGAAACTGCCGAGCACACCACTGAGCGTCTCGGTGAGAGAAGCCTCCTCGTTGTTGGCAAGAGCCGTGAAATAGTTGCCGAAAAGGCTGCTTATCATCTGACGGTCATCGTCCGTAACGCGGCGCGCATCCGACTTGTCAAACATGATGCGAGCCTCGTCGAGATGGAGACCATTGTCGAGATGGCTGTCGATGTAGGCCTGATAAGCCTCGGGCGTGTCGGCTGTCTTGGCAGCGAGCCAGTCGAGTGAATCAATCTTCAGGCGCGCCTCGGTGACGCGGATGCTTCCGGGATGGAGCTGGATGTAGCGTTCCAGCGCAGTCTTTGAGCCACTGCGCACGGCGTTGTCCCATTCGGTGTCGACCTGACGGAGCAGCTCGAGATGGGCCATGATGGAGTCACGGTGTTCCTGCGGGGCACCAGCGTAGACATCGAGGAAATTCTGGAGCACGGCCGGCTCACCGCTGGCCATGGCGTTCTCGTAGGCGTCGAGTTCGTTCTTGTCCTGCGTCGTCTTGTAGAAATAGAGGCTGACAAACACGGCGAGCAAAGCGATGACAAACGCCACGATCAGAACGACGTAGGGCTTCTTCATTCCGCCCTTCGCCTGGGCCGTCTCCTGTTCTGCCGTCACCTCCGGCTGCGATGTCACCGGCTGGGGCCGCACGTCGACGACCGTCAACGGATGGTGGCAGTTGGGACACTCATCGCTGTCGTTGAACACAATGTCTCCACACT
Source organism: uncultured Prevotella sp. (assembly GCA_900553965.1). Classification (GTDB taxonomy): domain Bacteria; phylum Bacteroidota; class Bacteroidia; order Bacteroidales; family Bacteroidaceae; genus Prevotella. The sequence continues at coordinate 2,397 of USFX01000001.1, read as the reverse complement.
CCGGGCATCTCATGACCTTACCCGCAATCTCAATCCCGCAACTGGGACATGTCTTTGCCTGATCGCTGACCTGATGGCCGCACTCCGGACACTTGATTATTGCCATATCACTATATATCTTTTAGTCTTTAGTTTGTTCTTCATTCTCTTTTCCTTCCGTGGCGATGTCGTGACGGAAGCGTATCTCCCTCAGTCCGTGGCGTCCCATGAAGCGGCTCTTGTCGACATATCCGACGACGCCGTCGATATGTCCCTTGCAGGTGTACTGCCACATCGTGAAGTCACTCTCGTCGGCCAGCACCGGCTCGCGGTCGGTATATTGGGCTATCATGAGCTTGTATCCGCCGAGCTTTCCGCAAAGATGCTTGTTATAGAAGTTGGTGTACGTATAGAGCAGCGGCTTCTGACCGTAAGCCTCCTCCACAAGCTGGAGGAACTTGAACAGCGAGTCGCAGAACTCTTCCGTCCCGTAGCCACCGGCCGTCTCGATGTCAATCATGGGGAGGAGGTCCTGCTGCTCCGGCAGACATTGGGCCATGAAATTGGCCAGCTGCTGCCGCTGGTCGGTCTTCGGGCGATAGAAATGGTAGCTGCCCACCTTCAGCCCGTGGTGTTTCGCCATCTCTATGTTCTGTTCATATCGGTGGTCAATCCTGTCACCGCCCTCCGTTGCCTTGAGATAGACGTATGCCGTCTTGGCGTTCTCACCGACGGCCTGCCAAAAGACATCACCCTGATAGTGGCTCAGGTCTATGCCATGGACGTGGGTGCAAGTGTCCTCACATTGTTCAAAGCCGTCCTGTGCCACTGCACACAGCGGTAAAAAGACTGAAATAATTAGAATCAATTTTCTCATTACTCTGCAATGAATTTAGGCACAAAGGTACAAACTATTAATAAAAAAAGTGTAACTTTGCCCCAAAATAATTATATGATGAGACATTTACTGGTCATGCTGACCGCCCTGACCATGGTGCTGACGGGCTGCAGCAGCGATGATGAAGACGTTTCCACCACTATTGACCCCGTCCTTGAACAGCATCCGGCGCGCACGGTGATGGTCTATATCATGGCCGAGAACAATCTCTCGGGCAACGCGACAAGCGACCTCGAAGAGATGAAACGAGCCTCTGAGACCATCCCCTACGGTTCAAATCTCGTGGTCTTCGTCGACAGGGCGAGCAAGACGGAGCTTCCGTATGTCGGCGTCGTCAGCGGCGGAGAAATCACGAAGGACGACCGCTTCCGTCCGGAAGAGGACTTCTATGCCTCCGACCCGGAGCGGATGAGGAAGACGCTGCAGTGGATGATGGACCACTATCCGGCCGAGGACTACGGACTCGTGATCTGGGGACACGCCAGTGGATGGCTCATCGAGAAAGACTCCATCGCCGCCAACACCGCCTCAACGGGCAAGATTCACCGGGCATACGGCTGGGACACGGGCACGAACAGCACCGCAGGAAGGGGAAAATGGATGAACATCCCCACCATGGCCGACGTTCTGGAGGGACTTTCGCACAAGTTGAAGTTCATCTTTGCCGACTGCTGTAACTTCCAGACGGCCGAAACGGCCTTTGAGCTGCGTCACGCCACCGACTATATCATCGCCTCGCCGGCCGAAACTCCGGCCTGTGGAGCGCCATACGACAAGATTGTTCCCACACTGTTCAACAGCGACGAGGATTTCTATAAAGCCGTCGCCGACACCTACACCGCCATGAAGGTCAACGCTGGCGACCGCGTTCCGATGGCCGTCGTGCGCACGTCGGAGATGGAGAACCTCGCCGTGGCGACAAGAGAAGTCATGGGACTGATGGCGGAACGGGAGCGGATTGTCACCGACGGCGCCATCTACTACCGGACCCACTCGGAACGGAGCATGACAAAGATGCTCTTCGACATCAACGACATCGTCCGCAGGAACATCGGCAACGACCACGAGGAGGCGTATCTGCGGTGGAAGTCGGCACTCGACAGGGCCGTCATACACCGAGCCGTGAGCACAAAATGGCTGACGGCCTACCCCATCGACTTCTCTTTCGACGCGAAAGAGGAGGACTACGGCTGCATGAGCATGTTCGTCCCGCTGGACATTTACGACTCTCAGGGGCTCAGCTACAATCAGGACATCCGACAGATGGAATGGTATTGGGCCGCCGGCGTCGGGGTGTTCCATACGCCAGAGGCCGGCGAAAATGCCGAGTAATACGCCCAATTCGTTTTTCAACGCAAAGACGCGGAGGCGCAAAGATTTTATATTTAAAGAACACGGAGACACAGAGACACGGAGGACAATACAAACTCTGTGTCTCCGCAATCTAAATATAAAATCTTTGCGCCTCCGCGTCTTTGCGTTGAGTTCGAAGTGTTAAAAACTCAGAATTAAGCGGACAA